>RPQV01000242.1 GCA_003818595.1 Calditrichota bacterium | reverse complement strand
TCGCTGATTGTCGTAGAAATTGCGGTAACTCTGATAAAAGAGCGTGACCCACCACAATGGGATAGCTCTTTTCACCGAGTTCAACCGTTATAGTGTTCATAGTTCTTCCATCAATTGTTCAAATATATAGCGAACGAATTCGCTCACGCTGCGGTCATTTTTGCTTTCAAACGTGAATTGCGCACGTTGATAATAAGGAAGGCGCTGTTCAAGCATGCGATTGATTTTCTTTAATCGTTCCTCTTCATCGAGGTTGCTCATTAAGGGCCGATGATGATTTCGACCGATGCGGTCCGACAACAACTCGGGAGGCGCCGTCAAACAGATGGTGATTCCGGAACCTGTGATCAATTTCCAGTTGATGTCTCTCAAGACAGCTCCGCCTCCCAAGGCGATAACATTGTTTTTCCAACTCGCCACCTGCTCCAGAATGCTGGTCTCCAGATCGCGAAACCTTTCTTCCCCCTCTTCAGCGAAAATGTCTCCGATCGACTTGCCGGCTTGGCGTTCCACCAGATCATCCGTATCATGAAAAGGCCAGCCAAGCAAATCGGCAAAAGCATTTCCAATGCGCGACTTGCCGGAACCCATGAAACCCAAAAAATAAACATTCTTACCATGCCAAGGGAGTTGATGGTAAACCTTCAAAGTTTCTCCTCATTTCGTCGATAGAATCGCCACCTAATTTTTCAACCAGAGCATTGGCAAGAACGAGACTGAGCATGGCCTCGCCGACGACGACCGCGGCAGGCACGGCACAGACATCAGCACGTTCATAATGCGCATTTTGAGGCAGATGGGTACCCACATCGACGGAACGCAAAGGCGTCGGCATGGTCGGCAGCGGCTTCATCGCCACGCGGACCACAATGGGTTCACCATTGCTCATGCCGCCCTCAATACCACCGGCAGAATTTCGTTGTCGATAGTATCCCGCCTGCTCTTCATAAAAAAGCTCATCATGCACCTGACTGCCGAACCGTTCTGAAACTGCCTTCCCCAGCCCTATTTCCACGGATTTCATGGCATTGATGCTCATCATGGCAGATGCGATATGGGCATCTAATTTACGGTCCCAATGGACATGACTCCCTAAACCAACGGGAACTCCCGTCGCAACAATTTCAAACAAGCCGCCCAGCGAATCCCCTTTTTCTTTCGCCTCATCGACCAAAGACTGCATCCTGAGAGTCGTCTCCGGATCCATGCAGGCCATCGGAGAATGTTCGGCCTGATCAAATAGAGCTCTAACCTCCGGCAACGGGGTGGTGCGCGTCAATGAAACAGCAGAAAAAGAGCCCTCCACTGAACCGATGCGGAGCACATGACCAAAGACAAGAATGCCAAACTGCTGCAAAAGCAAACGGGTCAAAGCGCCAGCGGCTACGCGCATGGCCGTCTCACGTGCGGAAGAACGTTCAAGAATGTTGCGCAAATCATCTGTTCGATATTTGACCATTCCGGCATAATCGGCGTGACCTGGACGAGGCATGTGAAGCGGGGCGACCGGTTCGGCCACTGGAACGACGGACATTTTATGCGTCCAATTGGGCCAGTCTTTGTTGAAAATCAACAACGAAATGGGACTCCCGAGGGTTTTCCCATATCGCAGCCCGCTGAGAATCTGCACTCGGTCACGTTCAATCTGCATACGGTCACCCCGGCCATATCCGCGTTGGCGACGCTGCAGTTGTAACGATATCTCTTCCTCTGAAACGGCGAGACCGGCGGGCATGCCTTCAATGATGGCGTTGAGCGCCGGACCATGCGATTCACCCGCGGTTAAAAATCGGATTTTATTCATGGTTTCCCAAAAAATGAGTTAAAAGCGTACGCAACTCCTGCATAGATGCATGGTTCAGCTTTAGTTCCTCTCCAGTCCAAATACGCATTGATTGCAATCCTTGGAAAATCAGCATATCCAGACCACTCTGCACGACCGCACCGGCTTTCTCAGCCATACGCAAAAATCGAGTCTTAGCCGGATTGTAAATCAAATCGTAGAAAAAATGTCCTTTGTTGATCGTCCGCACATTTTCGATGACGGATTGATTCTCCTGAGGATGCATGCCGATAGCAGTCGCATTGATGACAATCGGCGTCGCCGCAATAATGTCGTTCATATCGTCGGCTATGGATTTCAGCGCAACGGTTTTGGTCAATCCCAGATTGGTTCGGCATAAGCGGAGGAGGGATTCTGTTTTTTGATCATCGATATCATGAAGGATAATCCGGTTGACCGATAAACGGCTGAGAGCATAGCAGACGGAGCGTGCCGCGCCGCCTGCACCGAACAGGAGAACATCAGCCTGATTAAATCGAGCGCTATTCTCGCTCAAAGATTCGATAAAACCGTACGGATCAGTCACAAAAGCAGATATTTTCCCATCGACATTTTTAAGCGTATTGGCAGCACCAAGCAATGTCACTTCAGACGAATATTCGTCCGTCCATGCCGTGACCGCCTCTTTATGAGGAACGGTCACATTCATACCCTGAATTCCCAAAGCCCGCATTCCTTGAACAGCGTTTTTCAATTCCGTCGGGCAAACGCGAAAAGCGACATAAACTGCGTCTAGACCAAAATGCTGAATGAACCAATTCTGCATCAGAGGGGAAAGGCTGTGAGCTATGGGATCTCCGATGACAGCGTAAAGGGGCGTCGTCGCCTTAATCACTTTGCACCATTTGGAGAGTCTCGATAAAACCGGGAAAGGAAATATTGATGCAGTCGATATTTTTGATGAGCGTTTCTCCCGATGCGATTTGGGCCGCTATGGAAAAAGCCATGGCGATACGATGATCATGGTGGCTTTCGATTTCTGCACCTTTCAAAGGCGTTGGCCCGGTGATGGCGAGCCCGTCCTTTAATTCGCGCACCGATGCACCCATCCGTTTCAGATTGTCTGCAATCGCGGCGATGCGGTCCGATTCTTTAACCCGCAATTCTCCGGCATCCTTGATGGTCGTCGTCCCCTCAGCCTGAGTGGCCGCGATCGCGAGAATGGGGATCTCGTCTATGATCCGCGGGATCATCGCGCCGCCGAGAGTGACAGCCTTCAATTTTGAACTGCGGGCGATGATTCGGGCGCGTGGTTCGTGATTGAGTTCAACCACTTCATCGAGCCGCAATTGCGCCCCCATCGCCGTCAATGCATCAATAATACCCGTACGTGAAGGATTCACACCCACATTATTCAATACCACCTCGGAATTGGGCATCAATGCTGCGGCGGTCATAAAAAAAGCCGCCGCGGAAATGTCGGACGGAATATCGATATCACACGGCCGCACTCCTGCCGGACCTTTCACCGCAGACATGGCAGCAGATGTATGAACTGAGACACCCATTTCCCGGAGCATACGCTCAGTATGGTCTCGGGAATGAAAAGGCTCGGTCACCCGAGTGACGCCTTTGGCAAATAAACCGGCCAACAGCACGCACGATTTCACCTGCGCGCTCGCCACCGGCGAAGCAAAGTCAATGGCATGAAGAACATTGCCGCGGAGTGTCAACGGCGCCCTGTTGTCAGTACTTTCGATTTGAGCCCCCATCTGCTCCAATGGCTCAATAATGCGTCGCATCGGTCGAGATCGTAAGGATTCATCACCCGTTATAGTGCTGGTGAACGGCTGCGCAGCGAGAATTCCGGCGAGCAGGCGAATCGTAGTTCCGGAGTTCCCGGCATCCAGAACCGTTTTCGCCGGAGCGAGTCCTCCGGCGCCTTGACCATGCACGGCAACCTTATGGCCTCTGCGATCGATCTTGATTCCCAGTTTTCTCAAACAGGCTGCAGTGCTGTTGACATCCTCCGCCGTTGAGATACCGGTAATTCTGCAGACGCCGTCGGCAATGGCGCCGAGCATCAACGCCCGATGAGAAATCGATTTATCACCCGGCAGCTTTATTTCACCCCGCATCGAGTTGCCGGGAGTCCAAGTCAGATCCGCCATATCAACCTCTCTTTCGACATTCAAAGCCGCCATTTTTTAATAATTCAATCGCCTGTTCCTGATCGACGCGCTCAGAAAATGCGAGACGAAAGGTGCCGCCCTCATCTTCGCGTATTTTCAACACTTCAATATCCTTTACATTGATATTTTTTTCAGCCAGAAGAGTCGCCAATTTGGCCAGCACTCCAGGCTTGTCTTCAACGGCCACTGACACCTCGTATTGCGGTTTCAAAAAGCCCTTGGTATCAGTAGGAATCGCCAGGCGGTTTCGAGCGGCTGAGGAAAAATAGTGCTCGAGCGCCTTGGAATCATTGAGAATGCTTTTGATATGAGTTAATTCGGCAATAAAAGCATCCAGATAACTCGCGATCATATCCGCATTAGTTTGGCAAATCGATTCCCAGATTCCAAAGGGACTGGAGGCAATGCGCGTCATATCCCGAAACCCGCCGGCGGCCATTTTCAGAAAATAAGGACTTTCGGCTTGTCTGGCGGCGACCATATTCATCAGGGAAACAGCAGCCATTTGGGGCAAATGACTGACAGCCGCTGCAATTTCATCATGCAGTCGCGGCTGCAGCAGAAGCACTTTCGCGCCGATGAGTTCCAATAATTCACCAAACGCTTTTCGTTTTTTTTCATCAACCGGTTTGCTCGGTGTGAGCACCCAGGTGGCGTTCTCGAATAGAAAGGGATCAGCACCGTCAATACCGCGAATTTCCGACCCGGCCATGGGATGACCACCAATGAAATCACAGCTGGCCGGCAGGTGAATATTGGCGGTTTCGACAATTTGCCGTTTGATGCTGCCCACATCGGTAATCAACGCATCCGGCTTGACATCACTGCCGATTTTCTTCAACAGGGAAAGGATATTGTCAATGGGCGTGCAAAGAAAGATCAGATCAGCCTCAGCAACAGCACTTTTGAGATTTTCCACCGGGAACAGATCATCGATGGCGTTGCGGCGTTTGGCATTTTCCAACACATGGGGTACATCCAAACCGGCGATTCTACCTTTAAAGCCTTTTTTCTTCAGCGCCAATCCCAGGGAACCGCCAATGAGTCCGACGCCGATGATTGACACTCGCTCAAAACGGGCATAATCCGGCATGATTTTCCTCTCAGTCGATTTTTCGCCCGATTGCCCAGGCAATCATGCGAACTTCTTCCATCAAACGGGCAAATTGATTTGGATAGAGTGATTGCGGTCCGTCCGACAGAGCATGATCAGGATCATGATGAACCTCAATCGTCAGGCCGTCTGCACCGGCGGCAACTGCCGCACGCGCCATCGGCGCCACTTTATTGCGTAAACCTGTTCCGTGGCTGGGATCCGCAATGATCGGCAAATGACTCACTTTTTTCACCACCGGGATGGCGGAGATATCCATCGTGTTGCGGGTATAATTCTCAAAGGTGCGAATTCCCCGTTCGCAAAGAATGACCTCATAATTGCCTCCGGACATGATATATTCGGCAGCCATTAATAGTTCTTCGATCCGGGCAGACATCCCTCGTTTGAGCAGGATCGGTTTCCGTATTTTGCCCAATTCCTTGAGCAGCGGGAAATTCTGCATATTGCGGGCGCCGACTTGGAGTATGTCGATATACTCGACGATGATATCCAGCTGATTTTCGCGCATGATTTCGGTGACTGTGGGAATGTCAAATTCGAGGGACGCCGCCTTGAGCAATTTCAGGCCTTCCTCGCCCAGTCCTTGGAAGGCATAAGGAGATGTACGAGGTTTAAATGCGCCGGCCCGCAAAACTTTTGCGCCGGCATCTTTGACCGCTTTGGCAATGGTAAAAAGTTGAGTTTCACTTTCAACGGCGCACGGACCGGCAATCACGGTGATTTGG
>RPQV01000241.1 GCA_003818595.1 Calditrichota bacterium | reverse complement strand
TTGGATTCTGCCTGCCGATTTTCAGGCAATTCGCGATCACCACAGGATGAAATCAATAGTAACAACAGCACCAAAATGAATTTTTTTATATGGAAAAGGGTGATGCCGCTCATCGCCTCTCCGATTTCGTCAGTTTTGCAAATCTAAATGACAGATGAACCTGTTCATATACATCTTTTACGCGGCTGAAAGCATAATGTTGCGAGAGTGATTGATAGGGCTTTGCCAAGACTCGCCTGAGCAAGGACAATCGGCAATGCGTCGCAGACAGATGCGCGCTATCGGCCTTCCTCTTCAAGCAGACGCGTTTTCTTTTTCAGGGTGCGCAGTGTGAGAAAAAGAATCAGGCCGATGCCGACGGCAGTCAGCCAGCTTTTGTCAAAGGCGGCGCGTTGCGCGATATACGAATCCGCAGCAAAGCGAACCAGTGCGGAACAGACCAGGATGGCGAATGTACTCTGATATTCATTTTTGATTGCTTTACGGAATGAAAAGCTCAGAGCGGGTTTCCGCCACTGTTTGAAGCGGGGCACAAATGCCGGCGTCGAGCCGGCCCATGCCACATAGTCATCGCCGAATTTATCCCGCAGATATTCTTCCTCGGTAAACATGATTCGTTCATAATAAATCCAAAATAAAAGCCCGATGATCACACTCAGCCACCAGGTGCGAAAAAAGAGAAAGATGCCCATCCACATGAGGAAATTACCCAAATAAAGCGGGTGCCGTACTTGGGAATAAATTCCGGTCGTGTTGACGACGGCCGCCACCTGTCCGCCGGTATTGGTGCCCGATGTGTGTCGAGGCGTAAAGCCGATGGTCAATATCCGCGTGAACAATCCCAGCAGCGTCACGCCGATGCTGATCAAGTCCCAGGTCAGGCTTTTTTCCTGGGTTTCGCCCGGATAGTAAAATTGGCTGATGCCCAAAAAGACGATCAGCAGTAAAAATAACGGCACATAACTTCGACGGCGAAACAGCCAGGCACCGGTTTTCACATGTTCTTCCCGTAACGGCATTGATTTTCCCTCATTGATAAAGTTTGTTAAAGTTAACATTTTTCTGTAAAGCTGAAAGCATTTTTTATCGATTATTTGTGTCTCATAAGGTTATTTCGAAATATCAGCGGCAAGTCTTTTCTGCAGCAGATAAGATTTCTCCTCGCTTTGCTCGTCGAAATGACAAAGGTGAGGTGAGCGCTCGTTCACACAGTCTGATGACGACTTGTTTTTACGGAATATGGTATGTAACTTGCACTTGTTGCGAAAATAACGAACTCGGTGCCGAAATAGCGAAATTAATTCGTATTTTTGAAGACTTTTTCGTATGCCCAATGCTTTGAATCCGGATTGAATGATCATTTAATGAGAGGAAATTGAATCACATTCGAAATTGTTCTAACAACACACCATATGGAGGAGGTATCGCATGTTGAATCAGATTAAAATCACGGCACTGCTTGTATTGCTGATTATAACTCAAACATTTGCAGTCCAAAATGCCGGATCGGTCTCGCCTGCGCAGAAAGCGAAGCACCGCCATATTCTACACAGTCTGCAAAGAGCTTATGCCTCGGATTTCATGATGAAAGAAAGACAGACGACTACCCGCACGCTCAGCGTCAATGAAGAGACGGGTAGTATTTCCGGTTATCTCTATGGACTCGAGGCCAACGATCACTTTACGGCTTGGGTTGAGGCATTTAATGAAGCGGATCCGAGTGACAGCGCCGGTTACAGCAAAGGGATTTCCGGCGTGGATTCGCTGGGTAAATATTCTATCGATGGATTGCCTCCCGGCAAATATTTCGTGCTGGCTTTTGCCGAAGGCTACGATTTGCTCTATTATCCCAATGTGATTAACTTTGCCGAAGCCAAGCCGGTCCCGGTAATTGCTGATCAAACGACCGAAGGCATCGATTTCCGCATGCAGAAATGGGCCAAGGGAAGCAGCGTCATCGCGGGCATTGTCACCGCGGCGGAAACAGGTGCACCTCTGGCCAACGCAATCATCAGCTGCTATTCCCCCAATCAACCCTATTGGTACTCTGCCGCGAGCGATGAACAGGGCGCCTATTCCATCCCCGACCTGGCCGCCGCTGAGTATTACATTCAGGCATGGGCGGAAGGACGCCTGGTGCAGTACTATAACGGCAAGGATAATTTTGACGAGTCGGATTTGCTCGCCGTCGGCGATTCGGTGACGATCTCTAACATTGATTTCAAGATGGTCAAGGCCGGTTCCATCAGCGGTACGATTCGGGATGAGAATGGAAATCCCGTCTTCGGGGTGACCGTACTGGTGGAATGTGCATTCGATTCGATGAATGCTGATGGTTGCGATTGGAGGGAGGGGAGTTACGGCAAAGCGATGAGTGATGAAAATGGGCATTACCTGGTCGAAGGCCTCATCGGCGGAGAATATTTCGTTCGCGCCGAGTTCTGGAGTCAGTGGGGGGTGATCTACGAATGGTACGACAACAAGACCGGTCCTTTTAATGCTGACCGGGTTACGGTGGTCACCGGAGTGGAAACGCGCCATATCGACTTTGCCCTCTCCTACTCGCCGCCCAAAGGCGTCCTTTTTGGACATGTTGGTGACGAAGAAGGCAATGACATCGTCAATGCAACGGTGAGCATTCAAACGGTTGATCCCAGCCTCTATATGCCGATTTGGGCATCGGTCATCACCGACAAAGAAGGGAACTATCGTATCGACGGTTTGCCGAACGGCAGTTACTATGTTTCGGCCGGCGTCCAGAGCAGTTGGCAGTACATTTTCCGCTGGTGGCCCGACGCCCAGTCCTTTGAGGACGCCCAGCCTGTCGTTGTCGACGATGCCGTCGAACCCAAATCAACCGACTTTGTTCTGCCGTTGGTCATCGGAACTGCCTCGATCAGCGGTCGCGTGTTGGCGGATGATGGACATCCTCTCGCCTGGGCGAACATCAACATCAGTCCCGCATCGCCTCCTCCGTACGACGGCTCGGTCACGAGTTCTGTCTGGGCGTGGGCGTATACGGACAGCACCGGCTATTATCAGGTCGATCAATTGCCTGAGGGCGATTATATTGCCTATTCATCTTATTGGGAATCGCTCAGCTTTGGACAACAGTGGTGGGATCATCAATCCGGCCAGGAAACGGCCACGGTCATCGCGCTGTCTAAAAATGAAAAGCGGGAGAATGTGGACTTTGACTTGACGGTCAAGCCGATGTACGGCTCGATTGTCGGCGTGGTGATGGATTCGCTCAGCGGAAAACCGCTCGCGCGGGCCTATGTGAGCATTTCGACTGTGTGGCAGGAAAATCCGAATTTCATGCGTCCATGTTTCTGGCATAATGTGTACGCCGTCACTGACGAGAACGGCTTTTTTGCTCTGGATTGGCTTTATGAGGGTGATTACCTGGTGTCGGTCTATGCGAACGGCGCCTTTGAGTATTATGACAACGCGATAACCGCCGCGCGCGCTACGCCGGTTAAGGTCATCGGCGGGGTCAAGTCGACCGTTGACTTTAATGTGACGGCACGACGTGACGGCAAAGGCGTCATCTCCGGACGGGTCGTTTCCGAATGGGAAAAGACTCCCTTTGATATCGCGGTCGTCACAGCAAAACCCAATGTCGCCATTCAACTGTGGCCTTTTTCTGAAATGTTCTACACGGCCGTCACCGATTCTTCCGGCAATTTCACCCTGGAAGGGCTGCCCTTGAATACCGAGTTCGTCATTTACGCGTTTGCCGCCTATGGCGTCGGTGAATATTATGACAATGTCTATGATCCTGCAGCCGCCACCCTGGTTCAAGCTGACGGCAGCCGACCCGTGGTGCTGAATGATATTGAACTGCCGGTTTACCGGTGGTACTATTATGACGAAGCCGGCAACAATAAACGTACGCCGAGCAATGCGCAGCTTTATGGCAGAATGACCGATGCGCAAGGGAATGCGATCGTCGGCGGCAGGGTCGTGGTTTTTAATGATGCAGGCCAAGCTGTGGCCAGTGCCCAAACCGGTGTCGGAGGATATTATGAGATCGGCGGTCTCCCCCCGGGAAATTATTATCTGCAGGCGAGTCAGCAGGGATTCAATACGATGTTTAACGGCAATGTGCCGTCCATGAGTCTCGCGCAGCCCGTCACCATTGGAAACAGCAGTCAACAGTTGGATTTCAATATGACCTCCAATATCACTGGAATTGACGACACTGTTTCCAAACTTCCGACTGTTCCCAAATTGGTCGGTAATTTCCCGAATCCGTTCAATCCGCAGACCAAGATCGTGTTTGAACTGCCGAAAAAGACGGACATTCAGCTTGCCGTGTATAACCTGAAGGGAGAGCGCGTCGCGCTGGTAGTCAGCGGCAACCTCGACGAAGGCCGGCATGAATATGTTTGGAACGGTCGCGATGATTCCGGTCTGCTCATGAGCAGCGGCTTGTACGTTTACGAGCTCACCGCTTCGTCCTTTAAAGCGACGGGCAAAATGGTATTGCTCAAATAGTTCTGCATCTGATTATCTGAAAGATTCACTATAAAGCCTGGCGGATTTACTGCCAGGCTTTTTTATTTTATCTGAGGGGAAGAATCAGTTATCCATGCCTATCCCTAAGAAATAAACAAAAAATTGTCTTTTGATTCATTGTGCAGCAGCATTGAAAAGAATTAATCGTTCTCCCGTTTCACCAATCGCTCCCGAATGCGTTCGATGGTCAACGGCGCCGAACCCTCGTAATGGTTATTGACATTAATATACGTTTCCACATTCCGATACTGCAGATCGGCCATCATGCTCAATAATTGATCCAGCTCGTCATCCTTGGATTCGAGCAATCGATTCCAGACGTTGTGCGATTTTTCCTCCATGCCCTGCCTGTCCGGGCCATGCAAGCGAATGATTACCCGCGACTGTATATACTTTTTGTATTGCTGATATAACTCGAATATGGACGGCATATAATAACCCTGAAGGAAGACATGATGGAGATTATGTCGATTCAAAAAATCAAAGTACGATGCATTGATATAATTTGGATTGCGGATTTCAATTGCTATGGGGAAATCGCGCGGACATTGAGTAATGAAGGCTTCCAGTTGCTGAAATAGAGCCTGCTGAGATGCCATCTTGGCGCGATTGAGATACTCGAACTGCAGCATCAACGTACCGATCTGCTGATGAAGCGGTTGCAGCGTCTGCATAAAGTCGAGCATGACCTGCACTGACAAGAAATGGGGATTGCGGACGAGGGGTGCCTTTGGGGAATAATAATGGGTCAATGTGACAGCATTGGGGACTTTGATGGTGAAGCGAAAAGACGCAGAAACGGATGATGCATAGAGATGCACATCCGTTGGATTGGGTAACTTTACTTTGCCCTGAGGAAAGAGCGACCAGAACCATTGATCAATTTCAACGGTATCATAGCTCTGCGCATATTCCTGGAGATAATTCTTTGCCGCTTCCGGGCTGTAAACCAGTCCTATCCACGATTCATATTTCCAACTGCAGGTTCCGATATGCATTCCCTCCGGCCAGGATGGTTTTACCATTTTACCTCCAAATTTGAAAATAGGGTACTGATCGTCGAGTAAAAATCCGCTCAAACTCGTCATCCGCTACGGCGACGGTGCGAAAGGTGTACATATTGTCTCGCGCGAACGACCTTCTCCAATAAAAATGGAAGGTTCATAAATGAATTATACACTATTTTCTGCGACGACTCTTCCCGACGATATGAATCAAGCCGCAGAGAAGATGCAAAAGTCTTTGCCTTGTTGTGTGGCTTGCTCTAATAATATCAATATTTTCGTCGATGTCAAGCAA
>RPQV01000240.1 GCA_003818595.1 Calditrichota bacterium | reverse complement strand
GCGAACGGCGCCAATTGATCGCCCATCATAAACAGTACGATGGTCATCACGAACATCCAACCAAAGTCTCCGCCGGAAAAGGTGATGGCAGCCAGCCGGAAACCAATGATATATCCGACGCCTAAAAAAGCCGGCGATGCTGAAGGACTCATGAACAACATTCCACCCTGACGACTGAAAACGGCTTTGATCGAATCAACACTGCCTGCTGCGGTCTCATAAAGATGGTTCTTGGAATCGATGAGGCGGATAATCGACGCCTTAAAATTAATAAAGCCGGAGACTGTATCTTTAATCAGACGAAATCCATTTTCATTTTTCAAAAGCTCTATCAATGCAGCAATGCCCATGGAACTGAATACATATTTTGCTCCTGATTGTCCCCCTTGACCCGCCTTGACAATTTCAGCGCAGGCTTTGCTCTCGGGATAGGGAAGCGTGACATCCTCGATGAGCGAACGACGAAGGATGATGACGAACAACACACCGAGAATGCCTCCGACCAACATTAACAGCGTGCTTTTTACATAATCAAAATTTTGCCAGACACCCGACAAGAGAAAGGCCGGAATGGTAAAAATTGCACCTGCTGCCAAGGCTTCACCGACCGCACCGGTCGTCCTCGCCAGGTTTTCTTCTAAAATGGTTCCCTTGAATGGTCGAAGCACCGCCATTGCAATGACAGCGGCCGGGAATGTCGCCGCCACGGTCATCCCGGCTTTGAGGCCTAAATAGGCATTTGCAGCGCCGAGAATGACGGCGAGCAGCACGCCCAGTATCAAAGCCTTCAGCGTCAGCTCTTTCATGTTGGTTTCTGCAGGGACATACGGAGTGAAAGGAGCGTTGTTTTTTTCCATGGGCTCTGCCATAACAGTACCTCTGCGTTTAGGCTGTTTAATAATGGTATTAATCAGGTCGTTGCTGAAAAAAAGGGCATCAATCCAAGCCTGCGTGATATTAGGGAAAAATAGATTAAAGGTCAAGCAAAAATCAATTGACCAAGTGGGGAGGACATTTGAACGGTCATGAACTCGTACGGCTTTTTATTGTATTTTTAGACGATGATGATTATATTTATTGTTATTGAATATTCATCAATTTTTCCTGATGGTAGTCGTATGCGGAAACGCTGCAGGCAGTTGGTTGATTTTTCACTTCTCGTCCAATAAATGGGTGTGAACGGCATGCCATTTCTAAATGATATTAGTCTCGGCCAGTATTTTCCTCTAGATTCCTTTTTTCATCGGCTGGACCCACGAACCAAGTTGATCAGCGTGCTGAGTTTGATGACCGGTTTGCTCGTCTCTTTCCGAACCTTACCCCTGCTGCTTTTTTTCGTCGTAACCATTATTTTCATCTATGCTTCTCGGCTTCCCCTCTTTCTGGTTCTGCGAAATGTCCGTCCCTTTATTTGGTTGTTTTTGCTGACGTTGCTCGTACATATGTTTTTAACCCAGGGCCGAGTCATTCTCCGAATACCCTATTTTGACTGGACCATCACCGCAGAGGGAATTCGGCTGGGAGCGGTGTATTCATGTCGTCTTTTTCTGCTGATCATCATCGCTGCATTATTGACCTTGACAACCTCTCCTGTTGAATTGACGGACGGTTTGGAACGATTGCTAAAGCCGTTGAAAAGATTCAAAATTCCGGTCCATGAAATTGTGATGATGCTGACTCTGTCACTCCGCTTCATCCCCACCCTGCTCGAGGAAGCGCAACGCATCAAAAATGCTCAGCTTTCGCGGGGCGTTTCGTTCGAAGGGAGTCTGCTGAATCGGGTGAAAAATATCGTTCCTTTGATCCTGCCGCTCTTTTTTTCCGCATTTCGAAGAGCAGACGAATTGGCGATGGCAATGGATTCACGCTGCTATACAGGAGGAGAAGGACGTACCAGTTACTTTTCACTTTCCTTCAGAACGGCTGATATACTGATTTTGTTCGTTTCTCTGCTCTTGATACCTGCTGCATTGCTTTTCAGATGATAAATCCACGATGCGGCTGACATGAATTTGATTTTGATTCTCTGCAGTTTATGCGTAATTTAAAACTAATAATTGAATACGATGGAACTGATTTTTGCGGCTGGCAGCGCCAGGCACAAGAACGGACCGTGCAGGCTGAAGTGGAGCATTCTCTTTTAATGCTCACCGAGGAAAAAATCAGCCTGACGGCGGCCGGCAGAACAGACGCCGGTGTTCATGCGCTGGGTCAGGTGATCAATTTTAAAACAAACAGCCAGCTCCCGCTGCAGGCTTTTATCCGAGGCGGTAATTCAAGATTGCCGCATGATGTGCGAATCATTTCAGCAGAAGAAGTCGATGCGGACTTTAACGCCCGATATTCAGCCAAAGCCAGAACTTATCGTTACTATATCGCCAAACGGCAACAGGCGGTCGGACGTCACTATGCATGGTATTATTGGAATCCATTGGACCTTCAGGTGATGCAGGATTCGTGCCGCACCATTCTCGGAACACATGATTTTTCCGGATTTTGTCGTAACCAGCCCGATCGCGAGCATTACCTTTGCGATGTTCGTTACGCGTCTTGGAATAAAACAAACGACCTGATGATTTTTGAAATCTGCGCCAATCGATTTCTTCATAATATGGTCAGAATTCTGGTGGGGAGTATGGTGGCGATGGGTGATCCGAGTAGAGAATCAAAACCCTTGGATGAGATATTAAATGGCGGTGATCGTCGAGAAGCAGGTGCGACGGCGCCGGCATTGGGTCTGTTTTTAGTGCAAGTCGAATATTGAGGATTTGGATAAAATCCAGAAAGGACAAATGTGAAATTCTTTATCGATTCAGCAAATGTCGCTGAAATTCAGCAGGCTGTCGCTCTGGGTGTTTGCGACGGCGTCACCACCAACCCGACTCTGCTTGCAAAAGAAAAAGGATCAGCAGCAGAGATTTATCAAGCCATTTGCGGCGCCGTCGACGGTCCGGTATGCGCGGAAACGGTCGGCATAACAGCGACGGAAATTATCGCTGAAGGCAGAGACCTTGCCGCTATTCATAAAAATATCGTGGTCAAAATCCCCTGCACCAAAGAGGGTCTGATGGCCGTCAAACAACTCGAAAGCGAGGGAATCCGCACGAACGTGACGCTGGTCTTCAGTCCGCTCCAGGCTCTCCTGGCAGCCAAAGCCGGCGCTTCATTTGTATGCCCGTTTGTCGGCCGACTTGACGACGCCGGACACGAGGGAATGGAATTGATCCAGCAGATTCTCACGATTTTCGAAAACTATGGATTCCTCACGGAAATTATTGTCGCCAGTATTCGCGGCGTCCTGCATGTGCTCGATGCGGCGCTGATCGGCGCTCATATCGCCACCATTCCGTTCTCAGTCATCGACAAACTCGCCAAGCATCCATTGACCGATTCGGGTATTGCAGCCTTTATGCAGGACTGGGATAAAGTCAAAGGTCGTGAACAGCAGAGGTAAAGATTACATGTGGAAAAAGAAAAGTGTTATGCCCTTTCTTTTGGGCATAGCGTTCGCCGCGCTGTTTTTTACGATTTGCGCCCCGAGCGGCGAAAAATCAGCGAACGATGGTGCAACTTCACCTCAAATGAGGATAGCTTCAGCGGAAGCGCAGAATGATTCAGGCTCGATGCAGGATGATATTGAAAATTCCCGCGAGAATGCCATCACGCGCGCGGTCGCGCGGGTGAGTCCGGCTGTGGTCAGCGTCAATGTTACACAGGTGCAGCAGGTTTACCGAACCAATCCCTTTATGAACGATCCCTTTTTCCGTCATTTTTATCCTTATGATAAGGTCATGCGCGAGGTGCATGGTCTTGGATCAGGATTCTTATTCAGCGAACAAGGACACATCCTCACCAACCAGCACGTCATCGATAATGCTGATAAAATTGTGGTGACGCTTCCCGGTGGCGAAAAGTTTGATGCGGAGATCATCGGCGAAGATTATAAAACAGATATTGCGGTGATCAAGATTTCAGGCAGAGATTTCCCTTTTGTCACCTTTGGCAATTCAGATGACGTCATCATCGGTGAATGGTCGATTGCTGTCGGTAACCCATTTGGTCTATTCGATTTATCAGCCAAACCGACGGTCACCGTCGGCGTCATCAGTGCGGTAGGACAAGATTTTTCCAAAGACGAGAGTGATCGCTTTTATCAGGACATGATTCAAACTGACGCGGCGATTAATTCGGGAAACAGCGGCGGACCCCTGGTCAACAGTTATGGCCAGGTGATCGGAATCAATACCATCATTTATTCAGTGAGCTCAGATATCGGCGCAAATATCGGCTTGGGATTCGCCATTCCCATCAACCGGGTTAAAACCGTTCTCGCCGATTTGTTAAAATTCGGTTCGATTCAACGAAACATCTGGACTCAGATTCAGTTTGAAGATGTCACTCCGATGATCGCCTTTTATCTGCGCATGAATTCGACGCAGGGCACCATTGTGACCAATGTTGAGCGGGGGAGCGCCTGGGCGGAAGCCGGACTCGAGACGGAAGACGTGATCATCGAGATTAACGGCAAAACCATCAAGTCAACGTCAGATATCGAGCGGCTAAAAAAAGAGATCACTCCCCAAAAAGGTGATACCATTCTGCTCAAGGTATTCCGCAATCGTCAGGTCTATAGAGCTGAGGTTACTTACTGAAAAGGTATTTATGATTGAGCGATATACTCGTCAAGAAATGGGCTCTGTCTGGAGCGAGGAGAATAAATTCCGAACTTGGCTTGCCGTTGAGATTGCAGTCTGCGAGGCTCAGGCAGAGTTGGGTCGGATACCCCTCGAAGCTGTTCAGCGGATCCAGGAAAAAGCAGCATTTCAAGTAGACCGAATTTTAACGATTGAAGCCCAGGTCAAACATGACGTCATCGCCTTTTTAACCAACGTGGCTGAAAGTGTGGGCGCAGAGTCAAGGTATATTCATTTGGGAATGACCTCCTCCGACTTGCTGGATACAGCCTTCGCCTGTCAATTGCGCACAGCGGCGAACATCATCGTCCAGGACCTGCAGGAACTGCAGCAGGTGCTGAAGCGGCAGGCGCTTCTGTACAAGTGGACGGTCTGCATCGGACGTAGTCATGGAATCCATGCGGAACCGACCACGTTCGGTCTTAAAATGGCCTTATGGTATGATGAAATGACCAGAAACGTGCAGCGTTTTCAGTCGGCTGCACACGCTGCCGCGCGAGGAATGATCTCCGGCGCGGTGGGCACCTATGCCTTTATCGATCCTCGCGTGCAGGATATTGTCTGCCGCAAACTCGATCTGGATTCAACGCCCATTTCCACCCAGGTCATTCAACGCGATGTACACGCCGATTATATGAATGCGCTGGCTCTGATCGGCTGTACGATTGAAAAAATCGCCATCGAAATACGCCATTTACAACGGACAGAGGTCTTGGAGGCAGAAGAGCCGTTCAGCAAAGGGCAGAAGGGATCCTCGGCGATGCCGCATAAGCGCAATCCCATTGCCAGTGAGAATCTGACAGGCATTGCTCGACTGTTGCGGGCGAATGCGCAGGCGGCCATGGAGAATGTGGCGCTGTGGCATGAGCGCGATATCAGCCACTCTTCGGTGGAGCGGATTATTTTCCCGGACAGCACCATTCTTGTTGACTATGCATTGGCCCGCTTGACCCGCCTCTTAAAGGATCTGGTCGTATATCCCGAGAATATGCTCCGAAATCTGCAGTTGACCAAAGGACTCATCTTTTCCCAGGCTGTGCTTTTGGCGCTCACTGAAAATGGAATGGCAAGAGAACAGGCGTATCAGATTGTTCAAGATCATGCAATGAAATGTTGGGAAAGCGGCCAGGAGTTTCGCTCAGCGATAACCG
>RPQV01000239.1 GCA_003818595.1 Calditrichota bacterium | reverse complement strand
GCCGCGGCGGAACAAGCGGGATTGCCTTTGGTCACCACTGAATGTTGGGGGTTGGTTGACTTTAAGGATTGGCCGCGGCTCAATTGGGATGTTGTTAAAGAATTATGTGAATTGGGAGTCTGCGCGGCCGCATCCGTTGGTCAATGGGTGTCGATTGCCACCAGCAATTTTTGTTCACCGCAGTTTGTTGGCATGTGGCGTGATATTGCATGGCACCGTCGATTGACGGATGTGATCAAACAGTCAATCATCAGGCGTTCACTAGTCGAGGGCAGGCATACCAAATTATTGATGCGGATGCCGGCTGTGAGAAAGACCGGCAAACCTTTGTCGAGTTGAATTCAGCGGCAAAGAAATCCACCAGGCTTTCAGGCTTTCGGCCTGCTCCATTCTCGATCTTGAGGAAAACATAACAAATGAACAAATTCGCCTCTTTTGCAAAAACTGTCATGAATCATCGAATAGTACCGACTTTGATGTGCATGGCGGCCCTGCTGATGCTCACATTCAGACCTTTCCGATTTATCGCCGAACCGCGACCGTGGGATTTTGACGTCTCTGTTGTTGACATGATACAGAATAGCCTGTTGTTTGTCCCGCTGGGGATCGTCCTTCGCCGTTTCTCCAGGCTGTCATTGCCGTTCGTCGCCCTGACAGCCTGCGCGTTCAGCGTCATGATCGAATGTCTGCAACGATATTCGGTATTTCGATTTGCCAATCCCTACGATATCCTGTTCAATACCCTGGGTGCACTGGCGGGCGCTGCCTTCATTGATGTCGCTCTGCCGGCTAAAACCAGCATTGCCAAAGCAGGTTTTTTCGCGTTTTCCCTTCCCTATCTATGGCTAATTGGGATCCATTGCCTATCTGATGCGAAAAATATGCTGATTATATTTCTGTGGATTGTATTCGGCAGTCTCAATTGGGAACGATCCAACAAGCAAATTCATCTCATCAGCGTGGGGTGGGTTCTGCTGGCGACGGCGCCTCTATGGGCTTTCAAGCTGATTTTTGGCATAATAGTCATCGCCCTGGTGTTTTTGGCTGCTGTTGTTCTCAGGTCATTCAAAGGGCGACCAACGCTCAAGGTGACTTTGGCGTTCGCAACGTTATCTTCTTTATCCATTCCGGCGCTGCGGCTGTCGTCTGTTCTATCGACGAATGATTGGGCGACTCACCATCTGTACGTGATCGAAATACTGTTGCTGATGATGCTTGTGGCTGTTTCTTTGCGCATTTTAAATCCTGCAAATGATGAATGACATCCACAGGATGAGACACGGTATCACCGAGTTCATTCCGATATGATAGAACCTAATGTATATTGACAAGAATTACCAGAATTCAATATGGAACCCAGTCAATCACATCGGCTGTTGCGCGACCGCAACCTGCGCATCATTTTTCTGATTACACTGATGGCGGTGATGGGCGTCGCGAGCATCACTCCGGCATTTCCCCAAATCGCCCGAGAGCTTGAAATCCCCAAATCATCCATCGGTCTGCTGATCATTTTTTTCACTTTCCCGGGAGTGGTGTTGACGCCGATTCTCGGTGTTTTGGCCGACCGCGTCGGACGGAAAAAAGTGCTGGCGCCTTCGCTGCTGCTGTTTGGTATTGCCGGAGGCGCCTGTGCCTTGGTCCGGCAATTCGAATGGCTTTTGTTGTTGCGCCTGGTTCAGGGCGTCGGCGCCGCGGCGCTCGGTTCGATCAACGTGACGTTGATCGGCGATCTTTATCAGGGGCGAACGCGGGCTGCTGCTATGGGGTATAACGCCGCTGTGCTCAGCATGGCCACCGCGAGCTATCCATTTCTCGGCGGTCTGCTCAGCACTTTCGCCTGGTACTATCCGTTTGCGCTCCCTTTGCTGGCCTTGCCCATCGCCTTTTTGGTGCTTTTCAAATTGGATAATCCGGAACCATCGACGACGCAGCATTTGAAAGCTTATCTGCAGAACGCCTTTTACAGCCTGAAGAATCATGCCGCCTTGATCTATTTCACCACCAGTTTGATGGTATTCATCATCCTGTACGGCGCCTATTTGACCTACGTCCCGATGCTGTTGGCGGACAGGTTTTCAGCAACACCGCTGCAGATCGGCTTGATATTTTCCTGCATGTCCATTGTCACGGCTGTCGTCTCCTCGATGATCGGCCGTTTAAACCGCAGGTGGCATGGCCATCAGCTGGTGCGCATCTCGTTCCTGTTCTATTCGACAGCCTTGATTTTTATTCCTTTAATGCCGAAATTACCTTTGGTTATTGTTCCCATTGTTTGTTTCGGTTTAGGCCATGGTCTCAATATTCCTTCTCTGCAGACCTTGTTGGCGAACCTGGCGCCCATCGAATATCGTGCGGCTTTTTTATCAATGAATGGCTGGGTCCTCCGTTTGGGACAGACTCTGGGACCATTAATTGCGGGAGCGGCCTTTATCGTTGGCGGAGTCAATGCGCCATTTTATATCGGTGCGGGGCTCTCGGCGATCATGTTTTTTGTTTTGTTCATGATGCGCCGATGAGACCGCTGTGCGCAAACGTATGATCAGTGCATCTCATGTATCATTTGACGAAAGGAAAAGTATGAAATTCATGATTATAGCGATTTTGATTATCGCCATGTCCATGCTCGATTCATGCCGGCCGAAAGAGCAGACACCTGCCAATGTCATTCTGATTATTGGCGACGGAACCGGCTTTAACCAGCTGCAGGCCGGCAGCTTGTTTCTTCACGGCAAAGAGAATGCCTTGAGGATGTTCGAATTCCCGGTTCAGATGGCTGTCTCCACCTACTCGAGTGAAGGTCAGGGTTATGATCCGCAAAAAGTTCAGGCAGACTTTGACTATCTGAAGCAAAAGCCCACAGATTCAGCGGCGGCGGCGACGGCATTGGCAACCGGCGTCAAAACGTATAACAGCGCGATCGGCGTCGATGTCAATAAAAAGTCAGTGGTCAATTATTTTGAATTAGCCGAAAAAGCCGGTATATCGACGGGCGTGGTGACCAGTGTTCCCTTTAGCCATGCGACCCCGGCCGGATTCGTCGCCCACGATACCAGCCGAAGCAATTATCATCAAATTGCGCAGGAGATGATAGATTCCAGCGCCGTTGATGTCATTTTCGGCTGCGGTCATCCGTGGTATGATGAAGATAACCAAAAGCTGCGCGAACCGCATTATTCCTATATCAGTGCTGAGGTGTGGGACGGCGTTCAGTCCGGACGCGCCCGCAGCGATGCCGACGGCGACGGCGATGCTGATCCCTGGACCTTCATCGATACACGGGCGCAGTTTGTATCGCTGCAAACAGGAGATGCGCCCCTGCGAGTTCTGGGAATTGCACCGGTCGCTTCGACTCTATCGGCTAATCGCAGCGGCGACAGCACACAAACTGCGCCGTTCATGCCGGCGCCCAATTCGCTTTCGCCGACGCTCGCTGAAATGGCCGCCGCCGCGCTGAATATCCTGGATGACAATCAACAGGGTTTCTACCTCATGATTGAAGCCGGAGCGATTGACTGGGCCTGCCATGCCAATCATTCGGCGCGGCTGGTTGAAGAAGTCATCGATTTGGACAAGACTCTGCAGACGGTGATCAACTGGGTGGAATCTCACAGCAATTGGGAAGAATCCCTGGTCATCGTTACGGCAGACCATGAGACTGGATTTTTAACCGGACCGGAATCCGGGGAAATAGCCGTTACCGAAGGTCATCGAGCAGACTATAAACCGCTTGTTAATCGAGGAATAGGACAGCTGCCCGGAATGGAATGGCATGCGAAAGGCCATACCAATCAGCTGGTTCCATTTTTCGCCAAGGGAGCAGGCAGTGAAAGATTCCTGGATTATGCGACGCGAACCGATCCATGGCGCGGCAAATATATCGACAATATTGATATCCCCACGGTCATCAAAGCATATCTGGAGCGTTAATACCTGAATGAACCTGCCGGAGGGCAGAGAATTATTCAAACCATCCGGCACGGTTCTATTTTGTTCAGCTTTGTGTCGCTTTTTCCAGTCTTTTCATGATTGAAAAGATAAAGGTCGCAGAAATCAGACAGCAGACGATAAAGATCGCCCAAAGCTGCCACAGCTCCAGTTTGCCCCAAAAGTAACTGCCGACGAACAACAGTTTATTGCCGATCGCCGTCGCCAGCAACCAACCGCCCTGCATCAGCCCCTGAAATCTTACCGGCGCCACTTTGGAGACAAAGGAAAGTCCCATCGGGCTGAGAAAAAGTTCAGCAATGGTCAGAATGAGATAACTGTTGATCAGCCAATAAGGAGAAA
The DNA here is from genome assembly GCA_003818595.1 of Calditrichota bacterium. Classification (GTDB taxonomy): domain Bacteria; phylum Zhuqueibacterota; class Zhuqueibacteria; order Residuimicrobiales; family Krinioviventaceae; genus Fontimicrobium. The sequence continues at coordinate 1,561 of RPQV01000239.1, read as the reverse complement.
CGCGCGATGTGTCCGGAACCGGGTTGTAGGCCACTTTGCCCGCCTGATCAAGAAACTGCAGCTGGTGCGGTGAAATCAACTTGAGCGAAGCGATGAGAACAAGGAGAAATCCGACCGCTGCGATGAGCATGCCAATGCCGATTTTTTTGGGCGTTGATGGTTCGAGATTCTTTTTGTTCAGCCAGGCAAAAATACCCATCACCGGGAACGTGAGCACCACAATAAATAGAGGATTGAAAGATTGAAATACCTCGGGGGCAATGGGATTGAGACTTGAATAATTTGACGCAAGATAATAGGCGGCAAAGCCGAACACCAATAAAAGCGCCGCGCCGATAAGCCTGGTTGAGCTCTTCTTCTTCAGCACCAGTAAGAAGAAACCGATCACCGCGGCGATGAAAACGAGCATCGAATCGAGCTTGAAGAAAATATTAGTGATTGGTCCGACGTTTTGAACTGTATAGTCGCGCGCGAAAAAGGTGAGGGTTAAACCATTCTGGTGGAATGACATCCAGAAGAAAATGACCACCAGATAAACCATGAGCAAGGCGACGATGCGAGGTCTCTCATCGCTGGTCGCGATCTGCACAATCCACGCCACAAAACCGGCGAATAGGCCAACCGCAAAGGCAATATCGATATTCTCCGAGACGAGATAGATCAGAGCGGCGAATAATACGGCGGTCACGATGGCGAACACCATTGCCCAGGATTTTTTATCTATTTTCACCACTGTTTTCTGCGCAACTTTATCTTTATTGGGCAGGTGCTTGTTGAAAATGAGGTAAACCACCATGGAGATCACCATGGCCGCTGCAGCGATGCCGAAAGCGTAATTATATCCCCGCGCAAAGGCATTGATATAATGGGAGGCGAAACTTGTCAAATCAGCGACGGGCACACCCGACAGTGTCGCTCGGTCCGCCAGGGCCTGGAATTTACCGACATCGGCCAGTTCATTGCGCAGAAACGCATGGCACATGGCGGGAAGACTGCCGTCATGGAGGAATCCCTGCGTCTTTAGAAACCAATTGCGGACAGCGGTCGCTGCAAAGGGTGCGAAAAAGGCGCCGACATTGATGCCCATGTAAAAAATCATAAACGCCGAATCGCGCACCTTTGAATATTGGGGATTATCATACATCTGGCCGACGACGGCCTGAAGATTGCCCTTGAAAAGACCATTGCCGAGAGCGATCGTAAATAATCCAATCAAGGTCATGGTGAGCGTGTTTCCTGGAATTCCCATAATGACATATCCGGAGAACATGACGATCAGACCAATGAGGATCACCAATTTATATTTCTTCGTCCAATCCGCCAAGCTGCCGCCGAGCAAGGCGAGGGCGTAAATTCCAAAATAAAACCAACTGTAATAGCTACCCGCGTCATTTTCAGTCAGGCCGTATTTGGCCTGCAGGAAAAGAACCAGGATCGCCATCATCGTGTAGAATCCAAAGCGCTCACCCATATTGGCGAAAAATGCTACGAATAATCCCTTGGGATGTTCCTTGAACATGCGTATCCTCCATCAGTTAGATAATCTGCTGCCGGTGTTAAT
>RPQV01000238.1 GCA_003818595.1 Calditrichota bacterium | reverse complement strand
TCTTTTAATGCAACGTTTTTTTCACGCTTTCATGAAAAATACGGCGAACTATTTTTGTTTCCAATAGTTTATCATGAACACAATGTAGCGATTCATATCGAGTGGATGAACAGACAGGTGATATTTAAAGGTGATGAGATGAACACAAGAGTCGTATTGTTACTCGCAGTTGTCATGATCTGTGCGCTTGCTCTTTTTTGTTCAAGCCGTTTCGCGCCTGAAGATCTGACTCTTATCGATGCCGGGCAAATCGATGACATTCAATGGAATCTCGTGGACGTCGATCCTCCTGCTGCAGGGGGAGATGTTGAGGATTATGCTCCCTTTATGATAGCGTTATTGGACGGCGCTATTTGGGGACATGACGGCTGCAATTTCCTCAGTGGAAAATACGAAATCATCCATGACACTCTCTTTGTCCGCGAATGGAGTGTCACTGAAATGGGCTGTTCCGGCCAACGAAACGTGCCGTTTTCGCACCTGCTCGCCAAACCCGGAATCGCGAAAAAAGGCAATATGCTGACGCTGCAAAAAGACGGAACGACCTGGAGCTACAGTTCCAACTTCACTCGGGAACTGCCTGCAACAGCCTTTATAAACAGCACACTGACGCTACGCAGTTCAAATGACGCCGATTTTGCTTTTTTCATCGACTTGGGACTTTATCCTCAGCTTCAACTGGGGGACAATCGCGAATTCTCACTGCAATGGTACAATAAATCTCCCCAGGTCACCGGATTCATCAACGAATATGCGGGAATTTTCGGCATGAACGATCAAAACGAGATTCAATTTACAGCGATCAGTTGGAAGTATGAAGGAAATCAAACATCAACCGTTGATTGGCAAGTTATTGAGCGCATTCTCGCGGCGGGCCGTTATGAAGAGGGGGATGGGATTTTCAAGATTACCAACGACGATGCATCCACTTGTTATGAATTCAGCCGATAGCTCTCCCCTGCCGATGCCGCCCACTTTAACGATCTGCTTCATGATTTTATGAAACCGGAGGTGTGCTGTGGGTCTTCTATTTCGGCAAGTGTACCATTCCGCTCACGATCTGGCCGGCGACTGTGTGCCTGTTGCATTTCACGCGCAGAGCGCGGTCGGGCTGGGCCATTCTCTGGGTGAGGATGCCCTTCTCGAGCGTGCCCGTGGTTACGCTCAAAAGTATGCGATCTGGCTGTTGATGGGCATGGCAACGCTCGATCCTGTTGCAGCGCATTCTGTCCATTTTGGAAGCAAGTTCCACATACCTTTTTTATTTCTTTAATATTTATTAAAAATGTAGTAATTTAATACAGCCATCTAATTATATTGCCTCATATAAGAATTATGTCAAGTCTCCAGAAAAAAACGCTTGCACTGCTCACGCTGTCACTTTTAAATCTCGCTCGTCTCCATGCCGGATCGATAGAATTTAAAAGTAAACATTTTTATATTGATGATGGTCTCCCGCATGCTCAGGTCAATGATATCATGCAGGATAGCCAGGGATTCCTGTGGTTTGCCACGCAGCATGGGCTGGCACGCTATGATGGCTATAATTTTCAAGTATTTTTGCCCGATACTGCTGATCCTCACTCAATATCGCATTCGAACATCCGAACAATGGCTGAAGACAATCGTGGAAATCTATGGATTGGAACGGCGGATGGCTTGAACAAGTACGACCGTCGTGAAAATAAATTCTATCATTTCATGCAGTCGGAAAAAGACTCGGTCAGTTTGAGTAGTGATTCGATTTACAATCTTTATTATGATACTCAAGATCATCTCTGGATTATTCATTCGAATGCCCTCATCGATCGATTGGATATTAATTCAGGACAGATAGCGCATTATCGTCATGATCCACTGAATCCGTTCACCATCAGTCACGAAAGGGTATATAGCTGGGCAAATCGGCTTCCAAAACTCACACCCATCATTAGAGATCATTCCGGTTCTATTTGGATCGGCACCCTCCATGGATTGAACCGTTACCATGAAGCGGATGATTCATTTCGTCCGGCTTCATTCACCTTTTTGCAGTCAGCAATCCTGGACACGGTCTGCATTCCTTCTCTTTTTGAAGATGCTGAACATCAGCTTTGGATATCGACATGGGGCGAGGGTCTTTTTCGATATGAACCGCAGAGCAATACCCTATCTCATTTTAGTGTGAAAACTAAAAATCATAACAATCTGCCGGATAATTTTTGCTATTATGTATTTCAGGACAATCAAAATCTTTTGTGGCTGTACACAAGTCGCGGACTCTGCTATCTTGATCGTTCTACGGACAGCTTTGTCTATTTCGATAATCCGGTCAATATACCGGAGAACAATAAACAATTGCTGCCATTTTACGCTCAGGAGGATGGATATATATGGACGACGAAAGGCGAGGAAATATATCTCATTCATAATCAAACGCATAATTTGTTGTCCATCTCAGTCGATACACGATTTGAAAAGAATCTCGGCGCCAATGCACTGGATGCATTTTACCGGGATAGTTTCGGCAACCTGTGGTTTGGTCGTGAACATCGAGGAGTCTTGAGGCTCAATCCTCTTTCCCAATATTTTAATCACATTCTGCCGGCCTCGAACAGAATACCATTACCGGAAAAATCAACAATATATGCGATTTTAAAATCACGTGATCATCCTTCATCACTTTGGGTACTCACGCCCAATGAGCTTTTTTTATATAATCAGTTGCAGCAGCAATTCTCTTCCATTGAAGACAGAACTTTTCATGGCCGACTTGGCAGGCCATGCAATAATTTTGTTTGCCTTTTCCAAGATGATGATAACTCATTGTGGATGGGTACAAGTGGAACGGGTCTCATTCACCGGAAAGCAGACGGGCAAATAAAACAATATCGAAATAACAAAAATGATTCAACAACAATCAGCCATGATCTCGTATGGTGCATTCATCGGGACAAAGCAGGCAGACTTTGGATCGGAAGCAACTACAGCGGATTAAGTCGCTATCGTGACGAGAGCGATTCATTTATCCGATACTCTTTTGGCTCTGATTTAACCAATGTACCCGGAATGTGGTGCATCCTGGAGGACAGGTTCGGCGCTATATGGATAGGAACTGAGGTAGGTTTGTATCGCTATGATAATGAAAAAGATCGTTTAGCCTGCCTGCTCGATGGCCTGTCCATATTCACAATTTTTGAGGATTCAAAAAACAGAATATGGCTTGGAACTGAGTATAATGGCCTGGGCCTTTTTGATTCACAAAGCGGCAATGTGGAGTTTTTCGCAAAAAGCCGCTGCACTTTCTCTCAAAAAATTGATGCTGTTTTAGAGGATGAGGAGGGAAATTTATGGTGTGCCGTTGAGGGCGGTGGATTGTTGAAATTTGACCCGGAATCAAAAACATTTACAACATTCACCGAACAGCATGGCTTGCCCAGCAATGCCCTTCACATAGGCGCGTTCAAGTCCGACGATGGCACATTCTACTTGTCAACCGTATTCGATGGTATGATCAGCTTTCACCCGCGTGACATCAAACTGAATATTATCCCCCCAAAAATCTTGTTAACAGATATCAAGATAGACGGCGGCTCTATTCCCATCAGCAAAGACTCTCCGCTCAAACAAGATATATCATTGACCGAAGAAATACATCTTGATTACTCGGACAATGATATCACAATTGAAATGAAGGCTTTGCATTTCAGCTACCCGGAAAAAAATCAATACAAGTACTGGCTGGAAAATTATGATAAAAACTGGCTGGATGCAGGCGCCAATCGATTTGCCGTGTATACAAATCTGAATCCGGGACAATATGTTTTCCATGCGAAAGGCGCCAATGGCGATGGCATTTGGTCTGAAGATGAAGCGAAACTTGTTATTGTCATCCAACCACCCTGGTGGCGTACCAAGGTAGCGTATTCAATTGATGTCATTTTAATTTTTGTATTAATTTATGGTTTGGTACGACTCCGCACTCGGCAGCTGCAACAACGCAGCAAAGGGCTGGAAAAAATTGTCCAAGAGCGTACTGCGGAAATCAAATTGCAAAAAGACAATGTTGAGCAGCTCAGCCGTATCGGTAGGGATATAACCGAGAACCTCTCTATCAAAGCGATTATCGACACGGTTTACCAAAATGTCAACAATCTGATGGATGCCTCTGTATTTGGCATCGGCCTGTATCAAGAGGAGACAGAGCATCTTATTTTCCCGGCAACAAAAGAAAAAGGTGAAACCCTTACTGAATTCTCCGTTCCGCTGAGTGACGACAACGAGCTTGCTGTCTGGTGTTTTAAAAATCAGGCAGAAGTGATTATTAATGACTATGGCAGGGATTATATCAAATATATTAAAGAACTGAAACCAGCCATGACAGCAGAAAATCCTGAATCCATCCTTTACTTGCCTTTGCTGCACAAGGAAAAAACCATTGGTGTGATTACCGCACAGAGTTTTGACAAGAATGCCTTCACCGATTACCACCTTTACATGTTGCGCAATCTGGCCACCTACAGTGCCATTGCCCTGGAAAACGCCGATGCCTACCGCCAGGTTCATGAATTGTTGAATGATTTAAAAAGTACACAGGATAAATTGGTAACTCAATCAAAACTGGCGGCATTGGGTGCTTTAACCGCCGGAATTGCGCATGAAATCAAGAATCCATTGAATTTTGTCAATAATTTTGCCGTACTTACAGCTGAGCTTGTCAATGACTTGCGAGAAGAAATCAATAAAAATCGTGATAAATTGAATCAAACTGATAGGATCACAATTGAAGAACTACTCGACACGATGAAACATAATACCGTCAAAATTAACGAGCACGGAAAGCGCGCCGACAGCATCATCAAGAGTATGTTGCAGCACTCACGCGGCAAGTCCGGCGAACGCCAGCTCACGGACATCAACGCCATGCTGGAGGAAGACATCAACCTCGCCTATCACGGCATGCGGGCGCAGGACGGCAGTTTTAACATAAAAATAGAAACGGATCTTGATCCCGCCATCGGAAAATTGGAGGTGGTACCACAAAATATAAGCCGCGTTTTTCTCAATATTTTATCCAATGCGTGCTACGAAGCGTTTCGCAAAAAACAGAGCACAAATGCCGGTTTTGTGCCTCTGCTTAGCGTAACCAGTCGCAATCACTCGAAAGAGATTGAGATTCGTATTCGCGACAACGGCAATGGCGTCCCCACTTCGGTTCGTGACAAATTATTTACGCCATTTTTTACAACCAAGCCCGCCAGCCAAGGGACCGGTTTGGGATTGTCGATTAGCTATGAAATTGTTGTGCATGAACATAACGGGCACATCAGCTTTGACACCGAAGAAGGCAAGTTTACAGAGTTTGTTATTAAATTGCCGCGGACAATAAAATAGCTGAGAACTATCTTATGAAGACTATTTCTATCAGCGCCAGCCGCAAGATCGGGCGCCGTCCCGCGAAAAAACCCGCATCATGGTGCTGCATGATGATCGCGCGCTCTATTTCGGCATTCAGGGCTATGACGCTAAACCCGAGCGCATCTTTGCCTCGGCGTTCAGGGCGATGCGATCACCAGCGATCAGGAAACTATATGAATCTTCTGTGAGGAGAAACGGGCATTCTTCATCCAGAGTGCCGGATTGTTTCATTTCGGCAGCGGCGGCATTTTCGAATATGGACTCGGAGGATATGTCTCCAGCAACTTTTCCCTATTTGATTCCCGCACCATCGGCATAATAAAAGTTCAGCGCGTACCGCTCATCGGCGGCGGTAAACTGACAGGCCGCGCAAGCAGAACCTCGATCGCCGCTCTCAGTCTGCAACGAATCGATTCGCCTCGACGTCTCTCTCTCCCCTTCGTTCCTGCCCAGGACGTCGGGGAATGACTTGGCC
>RPQV01000237.1 GCA_003818595.1 Calditrichota bacterium | reverse complement strand
GTTTAAAATGACCGTGCAGGCGCCGCACTGTCCTTTATTACACACCCGTTTGGCGCCGGTCAGCGAGAGATAATCGCGCAAGGTATCCAGCAATGTTTGACGCGGATCAACATCCGGTGAATAGGTGCGGCCGTTCACCGTGAGGGTGATGGTAATCCGATCCGGTCCCATAACCTCGCCGTATTTTTCAGCAGAGTTGCCGGCGGCACCCGTTGAAATGGCGGCAGCACCGACAATACTGCCGCCCACTCCTTTGATGAACCCTCGACGGGACAGGCCTTGCTGAGGCTTTTTATGACTCATAAAGTTCTCCAAAATCGATGACATGATTCAGATAACTGCCTTTAGTATTTAAAACTGCGATAGTTTGACATTTGACAAACAGACTCTTTGATTAAAACCAATTTTTTGTTGTCTGTGAGCCCTGCTAAAGGGCTGAATATGATTGATGCCAATAAAATATCAAATATTTTAAATAACGCAAGAAAAAGTTGCAGACCCAAATCAGGGAAAGATTTACTCACCTTTCGACTGTGAGTTCGGCAGAACTTGCCCACTCCGTCAGGAGTGGAATGTTTACGGTCAGGCAAAAAAAGCTGAGAAACTCCGTAGGAGTGAAATATCCATGTCAGGCACTCGGGTAAACTTCAGGGGTCGATGAGGTAATAAAAGAATTGAAGAAATCAGGATTCAATCACAGAGACTGCTTTACCGTAATCCCCAAAAATCGATTTGAATAGTGATAATAAGGATCATTTGAATGATTCTTCAGCATGGAAAAATCAATCACCAACTTGAACGGTGCAATGGAGCGGCTGTAGCGAAATGTTCTGCTCAGAGACATCGAAAGCACCGTGCGATAATCCCGCCGCAGCTGCTGATCAGCCAACGGATAACCGTCAAGATCCAATGCGAATCGGTTGATATAGTGTTTGTTGATCAAAGCGCCGGTTATTTCAGCCGTCATTTTCCCCAATCTTGTTTTCAAGTTCGAGCTCCACATGGAAGCGTCATAACCGAAAATATCATCAAACAAATCATCATTTGTATAGTACTCCCCTTCGTCGGTCATCAAATAACGCGGTGAATTTACAAGATTTTTGCGCATGAGAAACTGCAGATTAACGCCGATATCCGGGCTTATTGCTTGAGCAGCCTTGAACAAAATCACTCCCTGATAATTGATCCCGTCCGCAGCAGCATACGAGTCGGGAAATTCACTCAAATCCTCAGAGCCTTGGACATGCATATATTGTTTTTGCAGGAAATCCGCTTGAAAAAACAAGGACAGACCACCGCTGTAAAATTTGCTCATCCGCCAATATAATTGATGTTGCTGATATGAAAAGAGACTTAAAAGCTGATAATCGCGGATCTGTGAGGAAATCCCAAAATAGCTATACAGTTGGTCAGTCAATAAAAAGCGGAAAGAGAGATATGCCTGACCACCACGGTATTCGTACAAGCGATATTCCGAGCTGTGATTTCGACTGTTTAAGGTCATTCCCCCATCAATTTTGGCCCGGTTGGAAACAATGGAATAAAAATCAATGCCCATTTGATGTGTATTAAAATTGCGGTATTCAAATTTATCGAACAAGGATCCATTCGGCTGATAATAGAATCTTAGGGCAGAATGATCCTTCACACTGTGGTCATAATATAATTTGCCTTCAAGCCAAAGATATGAATCAGCCAGTTGTCGATAATTTGAAAATGCATTGGATACATAGCCATGTTCGACATCAAATGTCATTCCGACATCCCCTGACAACCTGATCGTTCCCAACAATAAAAAAACTACAGTAATATAGCTGCTCTTCATCACAATATTTCCTCATAACAGAGCGGCGGGAACAATCCCGCCGCTTTTTCATGCATTAACCGCGTCCGCCGCGTTTTCCTTTTCCATCATTATTGCCGGTGCCATTTCCAGTACCATCACCGGAGCCGGCGCCTTGGCCTGGATTCGGATTTCCAAATCCAGGTTTCACTTTGGCCCCTCGACCCAGGCAATCTTCAGGCCGTTGCCAGTCCGCATCTTTCCCGTTCGGTATTCCGTCACCGTCCGCATCAGGCGCGTTGTCGTTAAAACCATCACCATCTTCATCAACGAATCCATGTTGACCGTGGCCAAATCCCTTGCCAAAAGCGGCGCCACTACCGGGTTTTTGATAATCCGCATCCTGGCCATTCGATATGCCGTCGCCATCTGTATCAGGCGCATTGTCGTTCAATCCGTCTCCGTTCTCATCCACAAAACCATGCAATCCGCGTCCTTTCCCATTTCCATTCTGTTCCTGAGATCCTGTGCCGTCTTGGGGAGGAACATAATCAGGATCCTGGCCATTCGGTATGCCGTCGCCATCCGCATCGGGTGCGAGATCATTGATGCCGTCACCGTTTTCATCCTTGAATCCTTTGTCCTCACGCTGCCCATTTTGGCTGCCTGAAACATAATCAGGATCCTGGCCATTGGGTATGCCGTCGCCATCCGCATCGGGCGCGTTGTCGTTATATCCGTCGCCGTTTTGATCGACAAAATGATTGCCGTGTTCACTCTCCTGGGCAAATATTCCAGGATTCATGGTAAATAAAACAGCAACCATGATTGCCATTGCCATCGTCCACCAAGAATTAATACGTCGCATAACTTTTCTCCTTTTTTTAAATGAATTGCTGTATTATCTTGTACCTTACTCTTACACAAGAGTCGTGCCAAAGTGAAAGCACAATGCTCAGCATTGTCTTATTTAATGATAAATAGTATGTTAGGACAGATGTAAAATAATCAACATAAACACCTCCTCGACGAAATTTCGACGATATAGTCGCTTCATTCGACCAAATCGTCGAACCGGAATCGTAAAATCTGTAAATTGATGATGAGACAAGAGGCAATTGATGAACCCGCTCTTCCCCAAACCCAAAATGATCAAAAGTATATTTCAGTTGAATATCGGACTGGTTCTCCCGATCAGCATTGTTTTGGCATTTGTCCTCATTGTGTTCACCATTTTGGATATTGCCTATGCGCGTCGAGAGCTCGTTCATCTCATGGAAGAAGAAGCTAAAGCATTGATCACCTCCATTTCAACGGCAGGGGTGAATGCGATGAATTCATTTTCGGTCATCGAAGATTTAGCCGCCGAACGACTGCTTGATAATGCTCGTCTCATTGAACAACTGGATTTTACAAGACCTCTGAACAGCCGTGATTTAGAGCAGATTGCGAAAAATAATGATCTGTTTCGGGTGGTCATTTATGATGACTCCGGTAATCGTCTGGTTGCCTCGCATACAGGATTGGGCTGGGGAAATCAGAAGCCTTTTTCCATGGAAACGTTGAATTCCATGAAGGAATCGGACAGTGATGAGCGGGTGCTCGGATTTCGCAGCAATCGATTTGGCACCGCCAATCGGTTTGCCGTCATTAAAAAGCGGCGACGCGGCGGTTTCATCTTTGTCAACATAGATTCACAGGAAATGCTGGATTTCCGAAAAACCATCGGACTGGGAAATCTCTTTCAGGAAATTGCGCGGAATGAAGGTATACGTTTTTTAGTTTTACAGGACAGCAGTCAAATAATTATCGCCACCCAAAATGTCGATTCCATGAGCACCTTCCGAGATGACGGATTCTTACGCCAATCATTTATCGCACAGGAGACGCTCACCCGCTTTACCACATTTGCGAACGAAAGGATATTCGAGGTGGTCTATCCCTTCGATCCCTCCGATCGCATATTGCTGAGAATCGGACTGGCAACCACTCACATTTCTGAGGCTATACGAGCAGCCGAAAGACGAGCTCTGCTTTCTTCCCTGATGCTTTTTGTCTTTGGCACGCTGTTGAGCAGTTGGATGATCAGTAATCTCAACTACCGTCAATTGCAGCGCGCCTATAAAAGAATTGAAACCTATACCGGAAGTATGCTCAGCAACATGTCGGATGCTGTACTCGCCGTAGACCACCGCGGATTAATTACTTTGATCAATAAAGCGGCCGAAAAATTGTTCGCCGCCACCCAGGAAAAGGTGGTCGGACAAGCCTGCGCCCAGCAAATTTCTCCATTATGCCCCTACTTGGAATCGGCACGGCAAAGCGGGAAGGGCGAGAATTATCCTGAAGAACATCTCGCACTTGCCGATGGTGAACGTATTGTCGCCATCAAAGTCAATACTCTGCATGACAGCGACGGCGTCCTCGATTCAGTTTTCGCGGTGGTGCAGGATATCACCGAGGCCAAGATCGCCGAGGAGAATCAAAAACGATATGAACAAATCGGTGCGATGGGGCAACTTGCTTCCGGTGTCGCCCATGAAATTCGAAATCCCCTGAACGCGATCTCCATCATTGCCCAACGACTTTATCAAGAGTTTCGTCCACAGGATGGAGAAAAAGAGTATGAAGACCTGTCGCGCACCATTGTTCAGGAAACCCGCCGCATTAATGATATCATCCAGCAGTTCCTGCAGTTTGCACGTCCTTTTCCTCTATCCCTTCAAAACACCGACTTGTTGCAGATTATCAAAGAAACAGTCACTCTCCTGCAGCAACAGGCTGTTTCAACGGCCATTAATGTCAGTCTGGAATGCCAAGCTCTCCTGATCAACGGTGACGCCGATAGTCTCAAACAAGTTTTTCTCAACCTCGGGCAAAATGCGTTACAGGCCTGCAACGAAGGCGGGCATCTCCTCTTCAAATGCAGCCGTGTGGGAGCATCAGCGAGAATTGATGTCATTGATGACGGCCGCGGCATTCCCGCCGATGAGATCAATAAGATATTTAACCTGTACTATACGACCAAAGAAGGCGGCGCCGGCATCGGCCTCAGCATCGTTCAAAAAATCATCTCTCAGCACCAAGGCGCTATTTCTGTTTCCAGTCGGGAGAAGCAAGGCACTACTTTTACCATTCTTTTGCCTATAAAGGAATAGACATGAACCATCATTCTCTTCTAGTCGTCGATGATGAACAGAGCCAGCGCGATGCCCTGGTCGGATTCCTCCGAAAAAAAGGGTACACTGTGCTTCCGGCAGAAAACGGAACCCAGGCAATCGGTTTGATCCAAAAAGAGACGGTCGATTTAATCCTCACCGATTTGCGTATGCCAAGCATGGATGGAATGCGTCTCCTGCAGGAGACCAAAAAACTGAATCCGGAAATTATCGTCATCATGATGACAGCGTATGGAGAAATTGACACCGCGATTCAAAGCATTAAAGAAGGCGCGGCTGATTTTATCAACAAACCTGTCAACCTGGGACAACTGGAAGTCATTATCGCAAAAGCTCTTGAGCGAAAACAGCTGCTGTCTGAAAATCTCCGGCTCAAGGAATTGGTCAAGGAGCGACTGCAATTCGGCGGCATTATGACCGAGAGCAGTTCCATGCAGCAGGCATTGAGTATAGCCGCTCGAGCCGCTATGAGCAAAGCAACTGTTTTGATTATTGGTGAGAGCGGTACGGGTAAAGAACTCGTTGCCCGCGCTATTCATACGGCCAGTCCGCGCAGCGATCAGCCTTTTGTTGCTGTAAATATGGCGGCACTGTCTGATAATTTAGTGGAAAGTGAACTGTTTGGATATGAAAAAGGCGCCTTTACCGGCGCTTCAATGACGCGAAAGGGTCGTTTTGAAATCGCCGACAAGGGTACTTTATTTATTGATGAAGTCGGGGAAATACCTCCGAGTACTCAAGTCAAGCTCTTGAGAGTACTTCAGGAACAGAGTGTTGAGCGCATCGGTGCGAACAACCTCGTACATTTCGATGTGAGATTAGTGGCAGCAACTCACCGCAATTTGGAAGAAATGGTGAAAGCAGGTGAATTCCGCGAGGACTTTTATTATCGTCTGAATGTGATTCGCATCCATTTGCCGCCCTTACGCGAACGAAAGGGCGATATTCCGCTCCTGGTC
>RPQV01000236.1 GCA_003818595.1 Calditrichota bacterium | reverse complement strand
TCCAAATCTTTCTCGCCTTTGTGCTGTCTCATTACGTGAATGTTGGTGTGGAGGAGCTCGACCAGGAGAAACTGATACCGTTGCTGCAGCTGAAATACCACAATTCCATCGCTGACGCCGTCTCTGATCTCGGTCAACCCGATGAGCTCGGCAGGGTGTTCAGCGGCTTTCAGAAGTTTTTATATCAGCAGGCCGCGGCATAACCATCTGAATCACATTGACATCCTCCCTTCGTTTGAGTATAATTACAACAGACGACAACAGAATGAACAGGGGTCCACCAATGTCAGGATGAGCGTAACATGTACCACTTGTAAATTGAAAAACCGCCCTGCTTCCCGGCAGATGCCGGGCAGCCTGTCCCTTATGAGATTAACTTTACTGCTTACAAAAGTGGAGCTTAAAATCGACAGATTATTTTTATCGCAGGCTGAATTCTAAGGCATCAATCGATAGTCCCCTAATTATAAATCACAATATCCACTCTCCAAAATGAAAATCCTGACTAGTATTTATTCTGCCAGCTTTCACAATTTTATCACTTGAAATACTTTACCATGTCGTTCGTATTAGGAATCGACGTAAATTCTTCCGGCTTGAACTCAAGAGCCGCTTTATTATCTTTTATTCGAATGATCTTCGCTTTGCCCAGTTCAATCAATTCGTTTTCTTTCTTCCTGACTACAGAACAAAAATCTCCAACCTCCACAGAAGCTCTATCAACATAGATGAGTAGAAAACTCTGATAAACAGCCTTGATATCGGCTAACGATGAATCAACCAAAGCTCCCGAAGTATCGGCGCTGTCCACAATGGTATCCGAAAGTAAATAGTCGAAAACATTATCTGAATGAACGTTGTCAGTATCGGCCTGGTTATTATTCTCGGCCATATTCTGAAAGGCGAGGCTATACGAGGGTGATGCAGGCTTGCCGTTAATTATAATATTATTGATGATAAACGAGAAAACATATTCGTTGACGACACCTTCTATCTGAAATGGCAGCAGTATCTGTATCTTTTTACCAATCAGGTCTTTTGAAGCAGATGAAATTTCATCCGTTGAAAACTCCAACTCGGGTAAAACGGGATAAAGCTGCATTTCACCAAATTTTCTGCCACTGCCTTGGGCATAATCTACAGGTATGATCACATCAGAAACCGATCCTTTCCGCATGACCACTGTCGGCATTTGACGATTAGTCAACGAAGGTTTCTCTCCACGATGCATCAGCCTTCTGCATACCCCTTCTGTATCTATAAAAGCCGCCTCACCCCAAATTATGTTTATTGTGCGATCAGTTTTATTATAAAAATCCAGACCGATAAAGTTCGTTGTGATGAGCCAGACGATTTTCATTTTGTCGTCTTCGAATAAAAGCTTAAAGTTGCCGGATCCGGAAGAGCGGCTTAATTTCATTTTTCCATAGGGAGCTTTAGCATCCTCAGGCCGCTGAACTTCGCATAGTCCGATGTCGTAGTTTGCGGCATATTTTGCTGCACAACTTAAAAATATGCAGACTGGAATAACAATCAGCACGCCGAAACTCTTGTTCATATCGGTTCCCTTCCCGGACATCGTAACGAATGATTTATTTGCCGCCCCACAGGAAAGTATTGACACCGCCGCCCTGACGGTTAGAATTACCATATTTTTTTTCATATGCAGAAACATATTGCACATACACACCATAACCTTTTGAAAATTCTTGACATCCTCCCTTCGTTTTCGTATAATTAAACCAGACGACAACGGGATAAACGGGATTCCACCAAGTTCGTCACTGAACGGGCACAACTGAATACACACTTTATAAATTTATTCTACAACTCTGAGGATTGAGCTCCGATCACCGGGAGGCATCAATGATCGGGAAACCGATTTCTCATTACAGAATCATAGAAAAGCGTAAAGGCGGGGATTATCCTGCTGCTGCATAAGGGGTAGAGTATGATCGGTAAGACATTGCTGCATTACAAGATTGTGGAAAAGCTCGGCGCAGGCGGGATGGGCGTCGTCTACAAGGCGCACGACTCAAAGCTTGACCGCGACGTCGCCATCAAGGTGCTGCATCCGTCGCTCACCTCAGGCGAAACCGACCGCCAGCGCTTTATCGTCGAGGCCAAAGCCGCGGCGGCGCTGAACCATTCGAACATCGCCGTGATTCACGCCATCGAAGAGTTCGATTCGCAGTTGTTCATCGTTTTGGAGTATATTCACGGCAAAGAACGCAAAGAAATCATCGCCGCTGACCCGATCCCTTTAAGGAATCGGGTCAATGAGATGGTCGACTGGGCCTTACAGATCGCCAACGGCCTTAACGCCGCGCACAACCGTGGCATCATCCATCGCGATATCAAATCCTCGAACATCATGCTCACCGACGACGGCCGCATCAAGATTATGGATTTCGGTCTGGCGAAATTCGCCGACGGGGTGGACATCACCAAAGATCAGACCACCCTGGGCACAGTCGCCTATATGGCGCCGGAGTTGATCAAAGGCAAACCGGCGACGCCGCAGTCGGACATCTTTTCCTATGGCGTGGTGCTGTACGAAATGCTCACCGGCAAATTGCCGTTCGACGGTGAGTACGAAGCGGCGATTCTCTATTCGATCATGAATGAAGAGCCGCCGCCGGTGAAAACCCTGCGTCCCGACTGCCCCTCCACCCTGTCCGATGTGGTTTCTAAATGTCTGGAAAAAGAGACCAAGAATCGATTTCAGACAATGGAAGATATTCTCAATGCATTGAGCGACGACAGTTTTCATCTGAGAAAAACTGCCCTGTCCAAAAAACACAATTTTCCCATTCAACTCACCAGTTTTATTGGCAGAGGCAAAGAAATTGAAACCATACGGCAGTTATTGGCGGAGAATCGACTCGTTAGCCTCACCGGCGCGGGAGGATGCGGAAAAAGTCGTCTGGCGCAAGAGGCGGTGCGCGGCATCGTCGGAAATTACCCGGATGGCGTCTGGTTCATTGAGCTGGCTGCTTTAACAGATGGCGCGCAAATAGACGCGGCCATTGCCGCGGTTTTCCAGATCACAGAACAAGCCGACAAAACATTACTCGATATCCTTCAAATCTATTTGGAGAATAAATCCATACTGCTCATTCTTGATAATTGCGAACATCTCATTGATGCTTGTTCCCGAATAACAGAGACTCTCCTCAAAGCAGCCGCTGATATTCGCATCATGACCACCAGTCGTGAAGCACTCAGAGTACCTGGCGAAAAAGTGTGGCGAGTTCCATCGTTAACTATGCCCACCGATGACATTGTTGATCCACAAAGGATCTCCACTTTTGAAACTGTACAGCTTTTTGTGGATCGAGCACAGCAGGTACAATCAACATTTGAATTAGATGATAAAAACGCTGAGACGGTTGCAAATATTTGCAGGAGTCTTGATGGTATTCCATTGGCCATTGAATTGGCAGCTTCACGTATCCGATTGCTTACACCCCATGACATTCTCGATCGTTTGACCGATCGGTTTCTACTGCTGACCAGCGGAAACCGAACTACAATTAATCGTCACAAAACGCTACGAACAACTATCGACTGGAGTCACGATTTGCTTTCGGACAACGAAAAAGTGCTATTTCGCAGGTTGCCCATATTTATTGGCGGTTGTGATTTGCAGGCGATAGAAAACATCTGCGCGGACCCACCCCTGGACGAATTTATATTGATCGATCTTTTTGCAGCTCTGGTCGACAAATCTTTGATCACAAGCACGACATTGGAGGATGGTTCCACTCGATATAGAATGCTGGAATCCATCCGCCAGTATGCCGCTGAAAAACTCGATGAATCGGGCGATATGAACAATCTTCGCCGGCGTCAATTCGACTTTTACGTGAGTCTTGCCGAAACCGCATTTTCCGAACAGATGGAAAAAAGCCAGTATTGGGCCAATCGTTTTGAACTGGAGCTTGACAATATTAAAAGCGTTTTGGATTGGATAGAGTCGGAATCCGAGCGATTGCGATTGGCAGGAGCCCTCGGTTGGTTCTGGTATAGTCACTCGCACTTTACGACCGGCTTGAGGTATTTGCGCGGTATTGAAAAGTATGCCGAAAATATCACGCCTTCAATTGCTCGTGCGTTACCCTATTATGGCTATATGATGGCCTTTCAAGGAAATTTCGACGGTATCGCTATCGCAAACAAGGCAATCCAATTTTTGCAAACGCTTCCGGATTCGATTGACAAGGCAATTCCGCTTTATGAGAATTCGATATTGCAATGTTTTATGAATGATTTTAGTGGGGCCGTTAAAAGCGGACAAGAAATCCAACGAATCGGTCAAAAACTCAATAATAAATATCTGGTAGTAAGAGGGAAACAGATTGAAGCATTTGCCCACATTTGTCAAAAGGATGCAAAAACTGCAGAACCCATAATAAAGCAAACCCTTTTCGAAGTGGAAAAGTTGAGACTGCCGCGTGAAAAGAGCTTTTCTCTTCATGTATATGCAGATTGTGCTCTTGCCAATAAAGATTTTAAAGTGGCAGAAAAACGTTACCTTGATGCTCTCTATAGTCAGGCTCAGATAGGATATCGTGTCATGATGTTGCAAGAACTTATCGGGATGGCTTGTGCATTGTCAGGACAAAAACGATACATGAAAGCTGTGCGTATCAAAGGCTTTATTGATAAAACCTATACAGAATTCGGTGCGACTATACCGCCAATGAAATTCTGGCTCGATTGGATTTACGAGTATATTGATGGCGCCATTGAAGCGCTTGGTGAGGAAAAATCTCTGCAGGCTATGTTAGAGGGTCGAGCGATGAATTTTGATCATACGGTACAGTATGCTGCGGATATTGATAAAGATTAAGAGGGAATCTAAAAATGATCGGCAAAACATTATTGCATTATGACATTCTCAAAAAACTCGGCCAGGGCGGCAGTTTCTCCCCAGAAAACAGGAGGGAAACTAGATGATCGGAAAAACAATTCTCCATTACAAGATTTGTGAAGAGTTGGGCGAAGGAGGGATGGGCGTCGTCTACAAAGCCGAGGACACCAAACTCAAACGAACCGTCGCCCTCAAGTTCCTCCCCCCTCTCACGATTATCACAAGGTTGCTTATTTGATCAAAATACATTTTCGAATGGCCTGCTGACCTCCAGCCTCTAATCTAATTGCGTACACGCCGGAGGGCAAGTTGCAGCCTGACCAGATATAATGATAATATCCTGCTGCCTGACGCCCGGCAAACAGTGCTTCCACCAGCCGTCCCCTGGTGTCATAGACATTCATCCGAACCTCGCTTTCTTTCGGCAGCTGATATTTCAAAGTAGTGGAGACGTTGAAAGGATTGGGATAGTTTTGCTGCAAAGTAAATTCTTCTGGAATATTGATTACAACCTGTATGAGATCTGAAAAATAATAAGAGCCGTCAAAATCAATTTGCTTTAATCGATAATAATATATTCCTTGATTAAAATCTCTATCAATAAATATATAATTTTTAGCCGCCGACGTTGTGCCGTTTCCGTTGACGAAGCCAATGACATCAAACTTTACTTGATCAATACTTCTCTGAATTTCAAAACCCAAGTTGTTAGTCTCGGTAGCTGTTGACCAATTCAATTTAATCACATTTCCGGTAAACGTTCCACTAAACGATAACAATTCAACCGGGTCTGTTGACGATGTATTGAATATCCAAGTATCATTGAGATAGTTCTTCCCATCATAACCTCCAAAAAGTATCGTTTGATTGTCTTGAGGAGAAAAGATCATACTCTGGCCATATCTTCCAGAAGGGCAAGATTTAAAAGAAAGCTTTGTCCAGCATTCATAGCCTAAAGATAAGTCTAATAAATAGCAATCGTTGAAATAGTTTGTATCTGCATATCTGCCGCCAAAAAGCATCATTCGACCTTTGGAGCCAATATTTA
>RPQV01000235.1 GCA_003818595.1 Calditrichota bacterium | reverse complement strand
TCGCAGCCATCCCAGGAGTGCCATGTCCAAAACGCGCCGGCAGCGGCGAACAGCCAGGCCTGCTTGCGGCGGTGAATCGGATCATCGTTTTGATGGCGCTTTTCCCGTCCGCTCTCATTATTGAACGCGGGTTTGCCGTGCTGACGAATGTTGCGGGCGATGTTCAGATACCAATATTCCAGATCATAATCGTTCTGCATGCCGGTGCAGGTGTGCACCACCGCGATATCCATCCACGGCTTATCCGGCCACAGGGCATCATCCGTGGTTCCATCTGAAGAGCAGATGAGATGATGAAAGGGATCGTGCCGCTTAAAATAGGCGCCGAGACTGTCCTGAAATGCCTCATTGCCCGCTTCTTCATTCATGATTTCAAACGTCAGGATATTGCTGTAGCGTCCCAGGCGCGTCAGCACCATGTCCCAATAGGGGCGCTGCCGAGGAATATCGGCAACCTGGGGAACCAGATCAAAATAGAGCACCAAATCGATGCCGACGCCCTTTTCCCCAGCCATTCGGATCCGCCTTTCGACCTCATGCAGATATCCCTCATTAAACGTGCTCCAATCGGGTTGTTGTCGAGTGCCGCCCCAAGGCCACAAATCGGCATGCAGCTCATTCTTATACGGTTCGCCCTCCAGACAAACGCGGATCACCGAGGCGTCGTGTTTGAGCGCCTTGTCGAGCACTTGTTCCGGGTGGCGGCAGTGGAAATAAGCCCAGGCGGTTTTATTGAGGAGATAGAGATGTTTTCCCTCGCTGTTGATCAGATGATGAGGAAACAGCGGATCGACAAAAAATGGCGAGCTCCATATATTATCAAAGCTGACCGGTTGCGGAGCCTCCGCACGGTTGCAGCCGGTGAACATCAGGCTGAATAAAATGACAGTAATCAGGGCAGGGAATCGCATAAGCACTCCTGGTTTGATCGATTCTGCTGAAGACCAAAAAAGCTGGGAGATGATGATTTCAGCTCAACAACCTGGATGATGCGCAGTCATCGTCTCGGTGATGACGTGCATTTATCGAATGACCTGCAAATGTAGACATTGATAAAGGGAAAGTCAAGAGTCGGCGAAATGATTGCAAAAGGAGGGGGTATTCATGAGATGATCAATTGCCCGCGCAGGTTTACTGCAGGTCGCCTGCGCGGGGTGTGCGGTGCGTCCATTATTGAACCGGCGCATCTTCTAGCGGTTGTTCCTCATCCGGAGGTTCACCGGGACTAAAGCTGTACCTGACGCCGTAACGCCGCATTTTACGCCGTTGCGAGGCTGCAGATTCACGGCGCAGGAGGTAATCCATTTCGGCAATGGCATCGGTGATCAACTGATCGACTTGCGGACGCAGTTTGTTCACCGCCTCCTCTGCCTGATCCAGGTCAACCTTTTTCTTCTGCACCTGCTGCAGCTGTCGGCGGAACAGCAAATAAACCGGTTCGAACGCCTCAGTAGTGGGATTTTGCATCGGCACGCCCCCGCTGTCGACGCGCTTTTTCTCTCCTTCCAAGATTCTTGCACCCCAGAGCAGCACCTCATCGTCACTTTTCAGAGTGATCGAGGGCTTGGTCTGTATTTCTGTAGAGTAGAATTTAAAGATGCCTTCGTCGTGAAGCTCGCGTTTGTTCCACATCTGCAGAACCTGAAAGAAATGAGAGATCCACATGCTGCATTCCGTTCTCGCCTGATCTTTGGCCGTCACCGCCGGCAGTCGGTCGGCGGCTACTTTTCCCCGCTGCTGCACGAGTTCGATCCACTGCGGCAGTATCGCCTTCATCGCCGAAGCGGTTGCTTCATGAATGAGCGGCGTGTTGTCGTGGGCATCATTGTCGTACTGCATGAGGCAGCGCTCCATGAAACCGGCGCGCGCTTTGTCCGTGTTGTTCTTGATTCGGTAAGGCATAACAACCTCCTTTTTGATTTATGAAAAGTTCCGCCGGGCATTTCCCGGGGGAATTTATTATCGCAATCTTGATTTCGCCTGCAAAGGGCGCTAATTTGTCGTTCCGCCAATGCCCTCCTGCGACGACGACGTCTATTGCGGGAATGAATCCTCCCTCTTCTCCGGCGGAGGGCTTTCCCGCATCCGTGAATATTCGTCCATCTGCGGCGACAGGGTCACTTTCTTTCATGCACCCAAGCCCTTCGCAGGCGACAGGCGCACATCCACTCTTCCGCGAATGCCTATCGGCGAAGGAAATGGAGGGCGCATGGAAAAACCATTCATTTTCTTCAGCGTCGGGTATTCCCGCATCCGTGAACCAGGCCTCATCGCAGGGGACAGGCGACCATTCTTCCGTCTGCGACAGCCTTGCGGCAAAGTATAAATCCGATTCAGTGATTGAATAAGCATTTTGTTCAGCAACAGCGGCCAACAGCAATTGAGGACAGGGCTCAGGGTCGGTGAAAGGCGTTGACCGGGACGATCGGCCTTGAATATCATCAGGGTCTGCGTCTGCCGCATCGACAATTCCTCTGATCCTATGACTGAATAAATGTATCATTACTTTTACTTGATGTTGTTTCATTTGTTTTATTAATTACTAATATATGTATTTATTCTTTTTATTATTTTACTTATTGATCTACTAACAATATAATATATTATATTAAAATGTCAAGAAATATTTTTCAATAACAGCAAATTTTTACATCCGGTTGCAGGAAATCCACTATCGGTTGAGCGCTTTCTGCACATAAAAGACTTGGATATTTGAAAATTTATTCGAAATTTGGCGTACCTGCTTTCGATTTCCTCAATCATTCGCCGGTTTTTCAGCGCGCGTCTTTTTCGCAAGTCCGGCGCACACCGGCGGTGCACATTAAACAGGAGAACGCTCATGCCCCAGGTAATAGGAAACATTGAACTTTATATGGGCCCGCATCAGCTGGCCGGGCCGGACAATCTGCTCGACGTCATTGTTAATTTCATCGACGGCGCCGAGAAGCGGCTGTTGATTGCGGTGCAGGAGTTGGATTCTCAGCCCATTGCCGAAGCGATCATTCGCGCCAAACAGCGCAAGGTACAGATCAAGTTGGTTCTCGAAGCCGGCTATCTGTTGGAAAAGCTGGCGCTGGCCGATCCTTTCGCCGCCGGCGGCGCCAACGAAGTGAACCGAATCCTGCACGACGCCATCTTACGTGCCGCGATCAACGTAAATTCCGATTACAATGAAGAGATTTTTCATCAGAAATTCATGGTGCGTGATGGGAAATCCATCCTCACCGGATCGACCAACTTCACCGTCACCGACACCAGTACGAATCTGAATCATATTGTCATTGTCCACAACCAGACCGTCGCCAAACAGTACATCGATGAGTATGACGAGATTCAGCAAGGCCATTTCGGCAGGCTGAACGAAGGTCATGATCCCAAACCCAAAGAAGTGATGGTGTCCGATGTGCGGGTCAAGATTCTCTTTGCGCCGGATCATAATCCGGAAATGGAAATCATGAAGCAGATCGCCAAAGCGAAAAAACGCGTCGATTTCGCCATTTTTACTTTCGCCGCTTCGTCCGGCATTGATGATCAGCTGGTCTTTGCTCAAAATGCCGGCATCGCGGTGCGCGGTTCGTTGTTCAAGTCGCAGGCCAACCAGGAGTGGTCGGCGACCGATGTGCTGCGGGAAGCCGGCGTCGCTCTCTATTTCGTGCCCCGCTCCGGCTTACCGCAGCCGGCGCCGCGCAAACTGCATCACAAATTGATGGTCATCGATGAACAGCTGATCATTGCCGGCAGCTTTAACTATACCGGTCCGGCGACGCAATTGAATGACGAAAACATCATCATTCTCGGCGATCTCGATTCAACTGATCAGCAGTCGGTCTCCAGGCAGAAGGTATTGGCGGGATACGCACTGGCGGAAATTGAGCGCATTATTGCGGCATTCGGACAGAAAGTTATTTGAACTCGTCGCACACCTTCATCATGCACAGCGATGCAACTGCAGCTGTGTGCCAAGGTGTACGACGAGTTCCCTGATAGCATAGAAAAGTATCCCAGGAAAGCTCAAATCGGCTTTTATGGATCAATCGTTTAAAAGTGAGGAAAACATGGAATACGACAAAGACAAAGTTGATGAGTACACTTTGGCTCTGCTCTATTTGGTCATGTGGTCAGATAAAAATTCCGGTACCCGCGCCTGGAAGGGATTTGACTGGCAAACGATGGACAGACTCTGTGAAAAAGGCTATATTGATAATCCAAAGAACAAAAATAAATCAGTTTATGTTTTCCCTGAAGCTGCGGAAAAAGCAAAAGAATTATTCATAAAGTTCTTCGGAACAGAGACAAAATAGAGCGCAAGGGCAATAGCTCCGGTTTCATTTTGCTGTCTGTTTTGTGCCGGAGCCTCATGCTGTTTCCTCGCACGAGACAAAGACGAAAAGACACGCAAAGAAAATCTTGCCTGATTATTTAATTCTCCCAACAGAGTGAACCGATGAACTTGATTAAAAGCAATGAATCAAAAAACCTCGTCGGCTGCTGCGGATTATACTGCGGCTTGTGTACCAAGTATCAATCCAGATCGCCCAGCCGGTGTTTGGGATGCAGAATCGGGGAGCAACACTCATGGTGCAGCATTTGGAATTGCTGCGTCAAGAAACACAAGCTTGACCATTGCAGCGAATGCGGCGAACTGGACGAGTGCGCCATCTTTCTGAGAAGAAAAGTTCGCGACTGGATTCCTGTTGCCGATAATCTGCATCGCATTCTCGCTGACGGATTGGAAAACTGGCTGAGCGAACAAATGGAACGACAGACTGCCCTGGAGGAGCTGCTCGACCAATGCAATGACGGTCGATCCATGAGTTTTTACTGCAGAGCCTGTGCGCGAATGCCGGTCGAGCTGATTCATCAGGCGCTGAAACAAGCCGAGGAAATTTTCGCCCATCATCAGGCGGAAGCGGCTGATATGAAAGCCAAAGCGGGGATCATAAAAGACGTCATCAAAGACCTCGCCCTGCAGGCCAATATAAACTTGACGCATTAGTTAAGGCAGGTCGGGGGAAAGTTGGGAGCAATCAGCAATAAATTGCCGGGTCACTGGACTTTCTGAATGAAAACTATGAAGCTCATATTGCATTTGATCATCCCTTCACTCATCGTTATTGCACAGCTTGATGGCTGCACTATTTTCACAATTCATCGCGGCAGCCAAGTGCTGGCGGGCAATAATGAAGACAGTCAATATTCGACAGCAGTAAAAATATGGTTCGTTCCCCCGACCGCAGGGCGATATGGCCGAATTTGTTTCGGCTGGAATCAGTTATTCTTCTTTCGCCAGGCACAGGGGGGAATGAATGACCAGGGATTGTTTTTTGACTGGGCGTTGTGTCCTGACGCTGTCCCGCCCAAGTTCAGCCTTAAAAATAAAGTCGCGACCTTCAACATGCCGGAAAACCTGCTGGCGGAATGCGCCACTGTCGATGAAGCCGTCGCCTGGCTCGGACGGTTTAATATTCTATTCATTCGCTCCCATATCATGCTGGCGGATCGCCGCGGCAATTCGGCGGTTGTTGAATGGGTCGACGGGGAGTTTCGTGTTATAAAGAAAAATGGTGACATTCAAGTGATCACCAACTTTTGGTTGTCACATCCCGAACTGGGCAATTACCCCTGTCCAAGATATGATCGCGTAACAGAATCGATCAAAGCCATGCCGATAATTTCCGTTGAGCGCTTGACGTCGACATTAGAAGACGTTTCCACGTACGAGCGAACGAAAGATGGAAATGAATATGGCACCCTATATTCGAACGTCTATGATCTCACTCATGGTGACGTATATATCTACTTCAAGCGAGGTTTTGACATCCCCCTGAACATCAACCTCGAGTTTGAATTAAAAAGAGGGAAACGGGTATATCTATTAGAGTCCTTATTTTGATCCCCAAAATACAAGGAGGTGCAAGATGTCTGCATTATCAATCATTGGA
>RPQV01000234.1 GCA_003818595.1 Calditrichota bacterium | reverse complement strand
GTCCCGTTATGATGAACGTGCGGAGACTTTTCGTGCTCTGGATTATGTCCGCACCAATGCCTTTCGACTGGAGCAGATCAATCTGAATAAAGAGCGTCTCGTCATTATCAGCGACGTGCACAAGGGTGACAAAACCGACTGCGACGATTTTCGAAAAAATGAATACATCTATTGTCATGCCCTTCGTTATTATCAGCAAAAAAAGTTCTGCCTGGTTTTGAACGGCGATATTGAGGAGAGCTGGGAATCTCCGACGGACTCTATTTCCAAGGCATATTCTGCAGGTCCCTTCCAGATTGAAAAGATGTTTAATCAGAAACCCGGTTCTTATTTCCGCGTCTACGGCAATCATGATCTCAATTTAAAAGATTCAAAGGTTATTGAATCGTTTCTAAATCCCCTGGTCAGTCAGGTCCAGGTGCATGAGGGACTGATGATCAATGACCAGATATTTATTGTTCATGGTCACCAGGGTGATCGTCAATCGGACAAGACGAGTCGGAGGAGTCGTTGGTTTGTGAGACACGTATGGGCGCCGCTGCAGCGTCGACATCTGACCTGGATTATTTTGCCCATCATCCGCCTGCTGCGCGTCGAATGCGAGAATCGAGCGGCCGAAAATGTCCGCGTGCGTCAAGCGAGGGATCAATATCTTTATGAATGGGCCAAAAAGAACCGGCTGCTGCTCATCGCCGGACACACTCACCGCGCGATGTTCTGTTCCAGTTCCAAAGCGGATAATCTACAAGAATTCGTGGAAGGTCTGGAGGCAGCTGAGGAACTTGATTTTAATGACAAAGATTATTTCCTGAAGAAAGCCTCACTCGCCTATTTGACTAACCAGCTGGCAGGTGCACAGGACGACTTGAAACAGACAGCACCCGATGAGGCGGGCAAACCGACTCCCTGTTATTTTAATGCCGGCAGTTGCGTGTTCACCAACGGCATCACTGCTATTGAACTGGATCGCGGGGAAATTAAACTGGTGAAATGGGAGGTCACGGATACCGTATTCGAGAAACGATCCGGCTTTACCCGCCGACCGGATTATTTCATCTCCATTGAACGGAAACTTTATCAAAAAGGATCGCTGACCGAAATTCTTGCAGAAATCCAGTCCGGCCAGGCGTGACACTTTTTCCAGATCGTATGTAAGGAGATCAAAGATGAAAGATGAGCAGTCTGTCATTGATCTGCATGTCCACTTTGGCGCCCCTCCCGACAGCCAGTCAGGTTGTTATTGGTCGGAGGAATTCACCAAAACAGCCGCGTATATCGCCATGCTCCTGCTGACCAAATCTCTTGGCAAAAAGGTGGATTTCAATCGGGTGAAAAATCATTTGTTGGGCGTCATCAATGGCGCTGTAAACACCCATCAGGCGGTGCTCCTCGGTTTGGATGAGGTGTATGATGAACAAGGCCTAGTCCACCGTGAGTGGACCCATCTGCACACCCCCAATCGCTTTCTGGCTGAACTCACACGGGAAAATCCGCGATTATTGTGGGGCGCTTCGGTTCATCCATATCGTCAGGATTGGCAGACGGAATTGGATTTTTGCCTCGAACAGCGCGCCGTGCTGTGCAAATGGATTCCTTCATCCATGCTCATCAATCCCGAGTCGCCCAAATGCATACCAATTTATAAAAAGCTGGCGGAACATCAGCTGCCTTTACTCTGTCACGCGGGACCGGAATATGCCATCCCCACTTCAAACGAGGTGTATAATCGCTATAATAATCCCAAGTATTTAAAGCCGGCATTGGAGCAAGGCGTCACCGTCATCCTCGCTCACTGCGCTCTGCCCTATTTTGATGTCGCCGATCAACCGTACCTCGACGACTATAACGATTTTCTCAAGCTGCTCAAAAAGGCCGATGATAATGGATGGAAGTTGTATGCTGATCTTTCGGCAGTTGCCGGGCCTCTTCGCGCACGCTTTATTCCGCAGCTTCTCGCCGAGGTTCCGCCGGAACGCCTGCTCTACGGCAGCGATTATCCCATCCCGATCTCGGAATTCAGTTATAACAAGAGCCGCGGATTGATTTTCTGGCTGAAATACATGATGCGCTTGTTTCGAATCAAAAATCCGCTTGATAAAAATTTCGAGATCATCGAAGGGATGGGTTTTGACGAGCAAGTGTTTTATCGAGCGGGCAAATTGTTTGCCGATATCAATCGTTGACGGCGACTCAAATTGTGAATATTATTCTTTCAAGGTGGGGATATTGCTGCGCAGTTCCTTCAATGGATTCAGAATCATCTCCCTGTTGTCTCCCTGCAGCGCATTGAAAAGTGACAGCAGCCAATTGCGATAAGGCGCCAAATCCTCATTGCCGCTGATGAAATGCTTGACGCCGTCAAAGGAACGATTTAGTTTAAAGCTGGCCTCTTGAAGGCCGATGGTTTTTTCCAGCCGCTCCATTTCTTGGGGAACCGATTGAATTTCGCCAAGCGCGTAGGAGACGGTGATGCCGATCGCCCGTAGAGGGATTTGCCGGCCGGGCTCCAGGCTGGGATCGGCCATCAATTTAATTATACGATCTCGGCATTTTTTAAATCGACCGGTGGTGAAATGCTTTTCCGCAAAATCGCACTGAGCGACCAGATCATCCCCATGCTCTTCGAGCCAATTTTGATTCAATGCAAACGCTTCAGGAAAGTTGAAAATAACCTCTTGATAAAGATGAGCGGCCTTTTGATATGATTTCTCGTCTTCCGGATAAACCTTGAGCACATTGGCATAACTTTCGGCAGCCGTTGGCCAGTTCTTTAACAGCGTATAAGTCTCTGCCAGGTTACCCTGGCTTTCCGCCCAGTCGATCGGCAGATAGTTAAAAGTTCTGACCTGCAGCGATTGTTCCAGGATTTCGACGGCCTGAGCGAGCAGTCTTTCTCTCTCTTCTCCCTCGGTGCGCTCTCCCAGCTCTCTCAATACCGTTCCCCGATTATTCTGCGTCATCGCCCAATCCAGCGGAAACTGTTCGCGCGTATACACATTCAGCGCATCTTCATAGGCGGTTTTTGCCTGCGCGAGCAGCTTCATTCCTCCTCGTTCATCTTCCGTCCGCACACCTAAATCACTCAACACGATTCCCCGATTATTCTGCGTCATCGCCCAATCCAGCGGCAGATCCTCGCGCGTATAAATTTCGAGCGCATTTTCATAAGCGGCCGCCGCCTGAGCCAGCAGTTTCACACCTTCTTCTCCCTCCATGCTTGTCCCCAAATCATTCAGCACGATTCCCAGATTATTCTGCGTCATCGCCCAGTCCAACGGATATTGCTCGCGCGTGTAAACCTCGAGCGCATTTTCATAGGCGATTTTTGCTCGGGTGAGCAGTTTCAGTCCCTCTTCTCCATCCGTGCGCGTACCCAAATCCGTCAGCGCGATGGCCAGATTGTTCAGCGTCATCCCCCAATCCAGCGGCAACTCTGCCTGCGTATAAACCTCGAGCGCATTTTCAAACGCGGTCACCGCCCGAGCCAACAGTTGCGAACCTTCTTCACCATCGGTATGCGCGCCCATATCATTCCATACGACACCCAGATTATTCTGGGTCATGGCCCAATCCTGCGGCAGCTGTTCGCGCGTGTACACCTGCAGCGCATTTTGATAGGCGGCCACGGCCTGGGTCATCAACTCCGCGGCTTCTTCGATGTCACTGCGCGCGCCCAGACTCCTCAGCACCGTTCCCAGATTATTCTGAATCATGGCCCACTCCTGCGGCCGTTGCTCGCGAATATTCACCTGGAGAGTATTTTCAAAGGCGATCTTGGCCAGAGTGAGCCATTTTAATCCCTCGTCTCCCTCGGTGCGCATACCCAAATTCCGCAATGCATTCCCCAGATTATTCTGCGTCATCGCCCAATCGAACGGATATTGCCCGCGCGTGTAAACCTCGAGCGCATTTTCGTAAGCGATCCTCGCCTGAGCGAGCAGATTCCGCCCCTCGTCTTCTTCGGTATGCGTGCCCAAATCATTCAACAAGATGCCCAGATTGTTCTCGGTCATAGCCCAGTCTTGAGGATACTGTCCGCGGGTATAAACTGTGAGCGCGTTTTCATAGGCAGCCTTGGCTTGAGCGAGGAGGTTCAGTCCCTCCTGCCCATCAGTGCGCATGCCCAAGTTCCGCAACGTATTTCCCAGATTATTCTGCGTTCTGGCCCAACCCTCCGGATTTGTTTCCGGTGACCAAATTTCAATGACCTGTCGATAGGTCTGTACGGCCAATTGCAGCAGGATTTGAATCTGCGCGCCTTCGATTCTGTTGCCGAGCTGCATCGCCGAGTTGCCGATGGAGAGCGCGAGTCCTGCCCATTCATCGGGCGATTTTTCCTTGTCCACATAGGATTGCGCCTGTTGAAACGCCTGCAGCGCTTTGTCAAATTGATTGTTGCCAAAGTAGGCGTTTCCGGATAAACGGCTGCTCTCGATGATATCGCCTGTCAATTTGGCTTCCATCTCCGCCAAAGCCTCTTTCTGCCTGCGGATTTCCTCCATTTGCGCTGTTTTCGCCTGCAGAGCGGTCTCGAAATAGTGGGCGGCTTGTCCGAAATTCTTTTTGGCAAAGGCGGCCAGTCCGAGTCCCTGATCGTTATCTGATTGGGCTTCAATCTCGGCGGCCCATTTATCAATTTCCTCTTTGGCCTGTTGCGCGCTGAAACCATACTGAACCGCCCAATCTTTGATGTAACGGCTGAGATCGACTTGTACCGAGTCGCTTTTCAGCGGCTCCTGCTGGGTGGATTTGTCCGCGACTGTCTTGATGAGGTTGGCGACCCGCACCTCGGTCCAAAATTCCTGCTGATTGACGGGTATCAGTTCAATTTCGATGATTTCCCGCAAATCGTAAGGAATGCGGACGCGGCCGTCCGCAACCAGTCTCCATCCCTTTTTGCTGATGCTCAAATTGACCGATTCGCCGGCTCGATAGCCGGTCGGCAGATCGAGGTAAAATATCCCCTGATCATTGGTGTCGTCGCTGTTGCCGGTTTGATCCATACTGACGACGAGTTTTGATTCCGGTTTTTTTTCACCGGTGTTGCTCAACGAGTACACTTTGCCGATGATTTGTCCGGTTTGAGATGCGGGCGGACGCGCGTTTAACGGTGTCAGAAGAAAGATCGTCCCGATCAGCATCATGATCAGTGTGAGCGTTCTGATTCGCTGGTTCATGGTTGGATTCCTGCCGGGTGCATCTGAAAGGTGTCAGGTTTGCCGCCAAGAGCCGGATCTTGATTGAGTATTTCATACCCGGTTTTTTGCGCCTGCAATTTTACCCGGGCATCAGCAGGCGCGATGATTTCGAATTTATATTTACCCCAATCATTGGTAATAATCGTCTTGTCATATTCCGGTAAATAAACTTTAACGCCTTCTATCGGGGCTCCATTTTCGTCAACGATTTGACCTTCCAATATCTGCGGCCTGGGTTCATCGATGGTTCGTGATGCGATGATTTTCTTGTTCGACAACCGGAGCTCTGACAATTTAGCCAATTTCGCCGGCAAATCGAGCACTGCCCCCAGAATGGCAAAAAGAGTTCCGATGAGTACCACCCATTTCTGCCATTGATCGAGGAATGATTTTTTTCCCGCACTTGCTTTCACAGCAGTTTCCTTAAGGTTCCACATTTGGCCTTCAGCAACCCGCAGAAAGAGCATCGGAATGGCAAATGACGCTGTTGGTGGATTTTTCTGCAGCAGTGTCCTGCGCGCGGAGGAGGAGGCAGTTTCAATCTGGCCGTTTTGACACAGTTCCGCATAAAGCGCTTTAGCGAACAAGAGAGCATCATCAGGAGCAAAAGGATTCCGCACGGCAATCGCGGCCGGCACACCCAGGACAACCAGCCGGCGTGCGATGTCCATCAAGGCATTGTGTGAAGATTCCTCCGCGCCAGGAAGGAGATTCAGGAATATCAATCGAACCGAAGAGTGATCGGCGAATATCTG
>RPQV01000233.1 GCA_003818595.1 Calditrichota bacterium | reverse complement strand
TTTTATTGGATACAGTCACTTATCGCTATTCCGGACACTCGCCGTCGGACGCTTCTTCCTATCGTACCAAAGAAGAGGTGGCATTATGGCAAAGCCGCGATGCCATCCAGACATACGCCGATTATTTACAGGAGAACCAACTCATCACTCCGGCGGAAAGTGCAAAGATGGACGAACAGTGTCTCATGATCATTAAACGCGCGCTGCGACGGGCCGCTGATCAGGAAATTTCCCCGCGAATTCCGATCGCATCGGAACAAATCGGCGAGGTCATGTTCTCCAACGGATCCATTGAAAAATTCGATGACTATCCACCGAATGTGCTCCTGCCGCTCAACGACAACCCACGATTACTCGCCAACAAGCGTAAAAGCCGCCAAGGCTTGGACAGTGATGGTAAACCGCTGCCGAAAAGCAAAGTATTTTCCCTGCGCGACGCCCTGTTCGAAGCCATGTTGCACCGCTTTTACATCGATCCGACGATGGTTGCATTTGGGGAAGAAAACCGCGACTGGGGCGGCGCATTTGCAGTCTATCGCGGCTTGACGGAAGCGCTGCCCTATCATCGCCTATTCAACACACCCATCTCCGAAGGCGCCATCGCCGGCGCCGCGGTGGGTTATGCACTGACCGGCGGCCGAGTCGTCGCTGAATTGATGTATTGTGATTTTCTGGGACGCGCCGGCGATCAAGTGTTCAACCAAATGTCCAAATGGCAGGCCATGTCGGCCGGCGCGCTCAAGATGCCGATGGTGCTGCGGGTTTCTGTAGGCAGCAAATATGGCGCTCAACATTCGCAGGACTGGACATCCATCGTTGCCCACATTCCGGGCTTGAAAGTCATGTTTCCAGCCACTCCCTACGATGCCAAAGGCATGCTGAACCTAGCGCTGCGGGGAACCGATCCGGTGGTGTTTTTTGAGAGTCAACGGCTCTACGACCTCGGCGAGTTGTTCGGAACAAACGACCCGGAAGAGTATTATGAGATCGCCGAAGGAGAACCGGTGATGCGTCGTTCGGGAAATGACCTCACCATCGTCACCGTCGGCGCGACGCTCTATACCGCTCTCGATGCCGCTGATATTTTGCTGGAGAAATATAAATTGACTTCCGAGGTCATAGACGCCCGTTTTATTAATCCCCTCAATGAAGACATGATCATCGAATCTGTTAAAAAAACCGGCAGGCTGGTTCTGGCTTCGGATGCTTGCGAACGCGGTTCTTTTCTTCATACGATTGCCTCCCACATCACCCAGGCAGCATTCGATTATCTCGATGCTCCGCCGGTGGTGATCGGCTCACGCAACTGGATCACACCTGCTGCTGAAATGGAAGAAATGTTTTTCCCGCAAAGCGGGTGGATCATTGATGCAATTCATGAAAAATTGTTGCCTTTGCCCGGACATCAACCCACAACTGATCAATCCTGTGCAGAAATGCTGCGCAGAAATCGGCTCGGTATCTAAATATCGTCATGAGGTTTTCTTTTATCATGAACCGGAACAACTCTTCCTGAGAAAGCGCTGCACGCCTTCTAATAAGCGGTCAAAATCACAACGAGGATTCATGTATACATTCTTTGTGTATAAACTATTTTACCTACTTTAGATGATATGATCGGAGCAATCGATGCAGGCCGTTGTCCTACATGCACCCATGGATTTCCGAATCGAAGAATATCCCGACCCTGTCCCCGAAAAAGGCGGAGTATTATTGCAAGTCCATGCTTGTAGCCTGTGCGGCTCGGATTTGCGCACTTTGCGGTCTGGACACCGCAAGGTGACCTTTCCCTGGATCATCGGCCATGAGATCAGCGGCACTCTGGTTGAAACTGACTCTGAGTATGACGGTGTTTGGAAGGTCGGCGAAATGTTGGCAGTTGGACCCGTGGTCTACTGCGGTAATTGCGACTTTTGTCTTGCAGGCCGGCACGAGTTGTGCGAAAACTATGAGGAAATCGCACAAAAGTGGCCCGGGGGATTCGCTGAATATATCGCCATACCTCAAGCAGCCGTCAAACGGGGCCTCATCCAGCGAGTACCGTCCGGGCTGGAAGCGGTTTACGCTCCCTTGGCAGAGCCGCTATCCTCCTGCATTAACGCGCAGGAAAAGGGAGAGATCGGCTGGGGAGACACTGTGGTGATCATCGGCGCCGGTCCGATCGGCTGTATTCACATCGCATTGGCTCGTGCTCGTGGCGCTTTCCGCATCATCATTGCCGACATCCTGTCTGGTCGTTTGCACATGGCGGAGGCTTTCGAACCGGATATGGTCATCAATGCGGCTGAGCAGAATGTAACAGACGAGGTGTTGCGCATGACCAACGGTCTGGGTGCGGACGTCGTCATCACGGCTTCGCCCGCGCCCGAAACTGTGGTGCAGGCAACTGAAATAGCAAAAAAAGGCGGACGCATCCTCATTTTCGGCGGCCTTCCAAAAGATTCCTGCAAACCGGCAGTCGATTTCAATCTCATCCATTATCGAGCTCTTCACCTCATCGGCACAACCATTTTTGCGCCGCGCCATTTTCAATCTGCACTGAGATTCATTGCCTCGGGAAGATTTCCGATCGAAAAGTTGATCACCCACCAATTCCCGTTGAGCGAATTCGCCGCCGGCGTCAAATTGGCTCTCGAAGGAAAAGGCTTAAAAACTGTTTTTCTTCCCTAAAATCAGGAGATCTTTATGTCGGAAAATCAATCGGTCAAGACCATTCTGCCGTTTTTACAAAACGGCATTGCTCAAATTGCATTAATCGTCAAGGATATTGAAAAGACCGTTGAAAATTACTGGAAACTTTTCGGCATCGGTCCATGGCACTTTTACACGTATGGCAAACCGCTGGTGAAAAAGATGTCCTATCACGGTCAATTGTCCGACTATTCTATGCGCGTGGCGCTCTCATATATCGGGAGTATGCGCATCGAACTCATCGAACTGGGCGAGGGGAATACCATTTATCAGGATTTTGTCGACGAGCACGGTTTCGGGGCACACCATTTCGGCGTGCTGGTCGATGACATGCAGGAGGCCATTCGTCAGGCGGAGGCCGCCGGTTTCAAGATGATTCAGGACGGCGCCGGTTTTGGTGCGGACGGCGACGGACACTATGCCTATCTCGATACCGAAGAAGCCATCGGCACGACGATCGAACTTATCCAGAGGCCCAAAGGACGAGCAATGCCGGAAAAGGTTTATCCGCCTGGAGGCAAGTCTTAAAAACGAATGGATTGAGAGGATAGGAAATATTGTTTGAGTGTTTACAGCGAATTTATAAATTTGGCCATAAAGTTTGCCGCAGCGGATACAATATTCGAAGCAGGCAAAAGTGAGTGAATTTTAATATTCATCAAGCTATAAAGGGGCGGTCATGCGTTGCTTTCTCTTTCTCGCGTCAGTTGCAGCGCTTTTTGCCGATGAACCGCTGCCAATCGGCAGTTCCTCGAGCATCTTCGCTACGGCATTCAACAATTCCCGCAAAATCGCGCGCACCTATGATGATCGGCGGGTCGTGGTTTATGAGAGCATCGTCGACGACAGGGAGGCCGTAATGATGACTTGCAGTCCGAACGGCAGGACTTGGAGTGAACCGTTTCTGTTCTCCTTGGGTTGCAGTCCGACCATTGCTGTCTCTGACGCCGACACCTTTTTTGTCTTGTGGGATTCTCGCGAAGAACAGGGCCTATGTCTCGCCGCTTTTCATGCCGATGAGCTTGCCAATCCTGCACCTGCGGTGAGCAGAAGAATCATCATCCCGGATGAATATGGAGAGTACGGCAACCGTTCGCCAAGTATGGATGTGGACCAGACGTTTATTCATCTCACTTTTCACTCAGGCCAAAATTCCGAAAAAAGGGTGATGTACTACGCCGTAAAACGAGATCTGTCGCCGATTGACGGATTCAGCCAGCCGATGGAATTGAGCGGATCTTATTTTAACGATCAGGGCGCTGTCATAGTCGCTGATTTAGAGTATCAACTCGGCAGGGTCAATGTCATGTGGACAAGAGAAATGATATTTGATACCATCATCATGATCTGTTCCTTTAATCCTGCAGATTTTGTGCATGACCGTCATTTGGATATGCAGGCATTACAGCAGCACCTCGCGGTTCAGAATCCACCGCAGATGATCGAAGATACTGAAGGCTGCTCTCACCCCTCACTTTCGGCGAGGAATGAAGGTGATGACACCCAGGTATTGATTTGCGCTTGGGATATAAATGCCTTAGGATTTACAGTCGCCATGATGACTACCAGCGCTGAAGCGCAGCAACCGACATTGATCTGGAAATATGGAGCAGAAACCTATTTGACTTCCGGGAACGCCATGCCATCGGTGGATGACGTGATCCTTCCGGTCGCTTCCTGTGCAGTAGTTTGGCAGAATGGCGGCCGCATCGAATACGGACAAACCTACAGAGAAAAAATGACCACAAAACCATTCATTCATGTTTCAGGATCATCCGCTCCCTGCTTTCATCCCTCAGTTTGTTATAAAAGTTTTCGTCCCGATTCTTTTGATGTGGTTTGGAGCGAGGGACAAAATGGGAGCTTCCGGATAATGTATCGCCGCATGGCTAAGGAGTATGATCCGACGATTTATATTCCGATAAAGCTGGCGCCCGTTGACCTGCCGGATGGAAGGGTTGGTGAGTTCTATCAAGCTGATCTGAATGCCAAGGGGTCAGATAATGGAACGCGCATTGCAGTCATCCAAGGCTCACTGCCGACCGGCATCATGCCGACTATCGATCCATTCGACAATTTGCTTCTTTCGGGAACTCCCCAGGAGGACGGTCTCTATCATTTCACCCTTGAAGCCGGGCCGATTCTGTACTCAGGACCTACCGGAACCCATGTCATCTCCGCTTTTTCCGACACCCAGTCCTATACACTAAAAATTAATCGGGATGTATTCATACGGTATGAGCGAGCAGCCGCCCCTCGATGCTTTCAGCTCAAACCGCTCCGGCCGAATCCATTCAACAGCGTTGCGACCCTCAACTATGACCTCTACCGACCTGCGTTTATCAGCCTGCAAGTCTATAATTTGGCCGGAGAAAACGTCGCCAACCTTGTTCAGGAACATCAGCTCCCAGGTATCTATTCAGTAACGTGGGATGGTGCTGCCCTCCCCAGCGGCATCTATGTCATCCGTTGTGCAATGGACGAACAGGTTGATGTGAAAAAATGCATGCTGATCAAGTAATTCCGCTGTAAATGAATGCGTTGTTGAATGCCCTGTCCATCGAACCAAACTCGAAGAAAATATACAATCGAAAGGATTTATCGCGCTATGTCAATCACAATCATGAAAATGGTCCAGCACTTTCACATGGTCCCGGCAGGCGTTTTCCTTCTCTTTGCACTTGCCTTTTGTCTGACATTCGCATGTTCGACGCGCAAAACCACAGAATACACCCTGCATGATCATCTGTCAGTTTCCTGGGAGCTGCTGGAGAATACTTTTGGCCTAAATGAACAGTGCAAAGCAGCCTTCACCTTCAGCAACATGGGGGATACACCCATCGGCAGCAAAAATTGGCGCATCTACTTTAACCAAAAGACGCTGAAGCCTTTACCGACAGCCGATTCCAGCAAGGGTTGGGTTGAGCATATAAACGGCGATTTTTATCGGTTTGTACCAGGTGACAAATTTTTGCTTCCGCCAGAGGATTCACTCACTATTGAATACCTCTATCAGGGCATCATGATCAAAGAAGGGGACGCTCCGGCCGGCGCATATTGGGCATTGGATGAAGGAAACGAGCACCCCCGGCTCATTCCCCTCAAAAATTTGACGATCAAACCATTCATCATGAATGAGAAAATCTTTCCCGGATTCAATACAATGCTGCCTACACCTGAGCATGAATACATCCAAAATGCGTTGATTCGAAAACTGCCTGACGATAAACTTGGTCATCTGATTCCCACGCCCGTGCAATACACTCCGAATAGAGGACAGGTGGTG
>RPQV01000232.1 GCA_003818595.1 Calditrichota bacterium | reverse complement strand
TTACTTTCGTGTTGATTAATCATTTACAAGCTGTTATTATACAAAAAATAATTCATATTTCAAACCTTAAACGCCGGCGAGTCGTGATACCTCAGTTATGGGAATAAGCCAATTCGCCTGCTCATACAGCACAGCTATCCATCGAGGGCTTCATTAAGAAGCCTCTGTGTCTGTGCGAGGGGGTATCTTTATTTCCCCGCACAGATACCAAAGCATGAATGATGATAAGGCCTTATTTGGGGATTCATGTTTTATTAAATTGCTTCACTGCTGTCAAGTTCCATGAAACTTATGATATATCTCACCAATGCAGTTCATACACAAAAAGAGTACTTGATTTGTGACGAATGATGACAATTTTTCTTTTGTTAATGAGTGCGAATTTTACTTTATTGAATTACGGCTTTCTGATTTTGCCGACAGTTTGACTGTACATTGTTCTCACCAAAACATGATTTATGATAGAAAGGACCCGCAAGATGTTCAAATACTTTTTGCAGTTTATCGCTCTGGGGCTGCTCATAGGCGCTCCTGTCATCATGGCTCAATCGCCGGTTCCCGCCGGCGCCGTGGTCGACAAAATCGCCGCCGGCTTTCAATTTGTCGAGGGACCTCTTTGGCACCCGGACGGATTTTTGATTTTCAGCGATATCCCGGCCAGTACGGTTTACAAGTGGGATCCTGCCACGGGAAACACAAGCGTCTTTCACAAGCCTTCCGGCAACTCGAATGGTTTGTCATTGGATTTGCAGGGCAATGTGCTCCTGTGTCAGCATGGTAAGCGACGAGTCGCGCGGCGCAGTTCCGACGGCAGTGAAAGTGCAGTGGCGGAGACCTATCAAGGTAAAAAGCTCAACAGCCCCAATGATTTGACCGTTAAAAAGGACGGCAACATCTTTTTCACGGATCCGCCCTACGGCATCAATTCCTCCCAGGAAGAATTAAAGTTTTACGGAATATTCCGCTACAGCCCCGCCGGCGAGTTGGTGTTGCTGGACAAGTCGCTCAATCGTCCCAACGGCATTTGTTTTTCCCCCGATGAGTCGAAATTGTATGTCAACGATTCACAAGCATTGAAAATCTATGTGTGGGATGTTCAGGCGGATTTATCGATCGCCAATAAAACGCTGTTTTATTCAATGACCGGCGGCGGTGCTGCTGATGGTATGAAGACAGACACCGAGGGCCGTCTCTACTCGTCCGGGCCGGGCGGGGTATGGATTTTTTCACCGGACAAAAAAGTGATCGACAAAATTGCCGTGCCCGAGACGGTCACCAATCTGAACTGGGGCGATACCGACTATCAAACGCTATTTATCACCGCCGGTGTTTCTGTTTATTCGATTCGTCTCAATGCCGTCGGCGCTGCAGTTTCCG
Source organism: Calditrichota bacterium (assembly GCA_003818595.1). Lineage (GTDB taxonomy): Bacteria > Zhuqueibacterota > Zhuqueibacteria > Residuimicrobiales > Krinioviventaceae > Fontimicrobium. Next base: position 4,625 of record RPQV01000232.1, on the reverse strand, counting down.
CCGAGACCGACCTGATGCCGCAGGGTTTCGAATTGGCGCAAAACTATCCCAATCCTTTTAATCCCAACACGACCATCGCATTTACCCTGAGTCAGGCAACCGATATATTTGCGGCGGTTTATAATGAACGTGGACAACAGGTCTATGAACTGACTCGTCATCGCTATTTACCCGGCCGCCATCAACTCGCATGGACTGCCCGAGATGAGCAGGGGAAGCTGCTGCCTTCCGGAGTCTATTTTTGCCGTTTTGAGGCCGAGGAACAAGTACAGGTGCGCAAAATGATCTATATCCGTTGAGTTGCAAGACCCAAAAGGAGAAAAAATGAGCGGCACACGACGTCAGTTTTTAAAAACAGCGGCTCTTACCACGGTCGGGGCTGCACTTTCAAACAGCGGATTACGCTGCAATGCGACCCAACAACAGCCCAACATTCTGTGGATCACCAGTGAAGACAACAGTCCCATGTTCGGTTGCTACGGTGATCAATTTGCAACCACTCCGATTTTTGATGCCTTGGCGCGGGAGAGCATCGTCTATGACCACGCTTATGCGACGACGCCGGTCTGTGCTCCGGCGCGCAATTGTCTGATCACCGGCGTCTATCCGGCGAGTATGGGAACCGAGCATATGCGCAGTCGTTATCCCATTCCAGACTTTATCAAACCCTATCCGCTTTATCTGCGTCAGGCGGGGTATTACTGCACCAATAACTCTAAAACAGATTATAATTTTCTCGGCGACGATACGTCTTATTGGGATGAGTGCAGTTCGACTGCGCACTATAAGAATCGCGCCCCCGACCAACCATTTTTTGCCATTTTTAATTTGACGGTCAGCCATGAAAGCTCTCTTCATACGAGCATTCCGACAGAGAACCTCCGCCATGATCCCGCCGGTGTGACCCTGCCCCCTTATCATCCGGACACAGCGGACATTCGGCATGATTGGGCGCAGTATTATGATAAAATTGATGATTTAGATGGGCAGGTGGGTAAAATACTGCAGGAGCTGCAGGAAAACGGCCTTGATCAGGAGACGATTGTTTTTTATTATGCCGACCATGGCGGCATCCTTCCGCGCAGTAAACGCTATCTTTACGATTCGGGGCTCCATGTCCCGCTGATCATTCGATTTCCGAAAAAGTACCACCGGCTGGCGCCCGGCAAAGCCGGAACGCGTTCCGATCGGATCGTCACGTTTGTCGATTTCCCTAAAACCCTGTTGAGTCTGGCCGGTATTCAGCCGCCGGATTATATGCAGGGTCATGCGTTTTTAGGGAAATTCAAAGAAAAGCCGCGTCGATATGCTCAAGCATTCCGCAGCCGCATGGATGAACGCTATGATTTCAGCCGTTCGATCCGCGACAAGCGCTATCGCTACTCGCGTAACTTTAATCCGCACCGCATCTACGGCCAACATTTGACTTATCTGTGGCTGATGCCCGCCACCCGTTCATGGGAAGCTGAATATCAGTCCGGACGATGTAATGATATCCAGAGCGCATTTTGGCGAAACAAACCTGCCGAAGAACTGTACGACAGCCTCGATGATCCGTGGGAAGTGAATAACCTGGCGGCAGATCCGAATTATGGTGATGTTCTGCTGCGGATGCGTTCAGACCTGCGCGCCTGGATGCTGCAGAAACGCGACGCGGGCTTTTTGCCTGAGGGGACGTTTGAGGAATTGTCAAAAAGCGGAACCGTCTATGAATATGTTCATTCCTCTCAATATCATTTGGAACGCATCATGCGGACGGCTGAAATGGCGACTGACTTCCAAATTGATCATCTGCCCGAGTTGCAGCAGCGTTTAACGGATGAGGATCCCGCCGTCCGCTATTGGGCGGCGACAGGTTGTCTCGTCTTGGGCGAATCCGCCAGTGCGGCCATAGATCAATTGCGCCTTTTAACAGATGACGCGGATGGCGATGTGGCGGCCGTGGCTGCTGAAGCCTTGGTGCGTCTGGGAGAGGTTCAGGAAGGACTCTCTACCCTGATTTCTCTGCTCGACCACGTCAACGGCAAAGTGCGTTTGCGCGCCATGAATGCTTTATATGATCTTGGTGCAACCGCAGAATCGGCGATTGAGCGTATCAATCATAAAAAACAGGATCCTGATGAATTTGTGCGGAGGATGTCCGGATATTTTGTTCATTGAACGTTTTTAAAACTGATCGATGGTACTGCAGATGACCTGATCCACGGTAGGGGACAGCAGGTGAGTATCGCATACATGAGGGAATTCGTATGTTGCCTTTATTGAATGACGTGGAAGTGAGAGTGCTGGGCTGTTTGGTGGAAAAACAAATCACCACTCCGGAATATTATCCCTTGACGCTGAATGCCGTCACCAATGCCTGCAATCAAAAAAGCAACCGCGACCCGGTGCTGCAGCTCGATGATGTGACGGTACAGATCGCCTTGGACAGCCTGCGCGAAAAAAGCCTGGCGGCGGTCATTACCGGCGCCGGCATCCGCACGCCGAAATATCGCCATTATTTCAAAGAAAAGCTGCAATTGAGCGATGAACAGGTTGCCGTGCTGTGCGAATTAATGCTGCGGGGTCCGCAGACGCCGGGGGAATTGCGTTCCCGCGGCGAACGCATGTACCCCTTTGAAAATTTGGCGCAGGTTGAAACTGTTCTGCAGGAATTCTGTCAGCAAGAACCGCCGCTGGTGATACAGCTGCCGAGGTTGAGCGGACAAAAAGAGCTGCGCTATGTGCATCTGCTCGGCGGAATGCCTGATATTTCAAAATGGAGCGAATCCGCCCCGGTTTCTGAAAATGAAAAGGGTCGATGGGAGACTTTGGAAAAGAGAGTCGCTCTTTTGGAGCAGAATCTGGCAGAGCTGAGTCGCTCATTTTATGAATGGAAAAAGCAATTCGAGTGAAATTTGCATTTTTGCGTTAATCAGTGCAAATCCAGGTTCATGCAAAGAGCGTAAAGGGTAAACCTCTCACGAGACGCAAAAGGATACCTCGCACGGAGACACGGAGACACAAAGAATAAAAATATCGTCATTTCGGAGTGGATATGGTGTCTGTGCAGGGTCAATCTTTGCGCTTGTTGCGTTTTGGATTGAGCCAGCCAAGAAAAATTCACGCAAAGCCGCAAAGAACGCAAAGAAAATTAAATATTTTAGTTCTCCGTGTCTCCGCGTCTCTGTGCGAGGTCTTTGCGATCTTTGCGTGGGTGAACCAAACTCCCCACTTTCAAGCGCACTGAATCAGACATAGAGATACCGCTTGATCTTGAGCGTTGGCGTCTTTTCGAAAGGCTCGGGCTGCACGATGATTTTGTTGATGCGCGAAAAGGCCGAAATCTGCCCATTGATGCGAACGCGCAGCGCCTCCAGCAGCTCCTGAATGACCTCTTCGTTCATATCCTCCGCTTTAAATTGCTGGTCGAGCGTTTCAAAATTCAGACAGACGCGCGCCATTAGTTTTCCATCCCGTTGAAACACCAGCGATTCCAGCACCAGTTCATCCTCATTGAGAATGGCCTCGATTTCTTCCGGATAGATGTTTTCGCCGTTCGGGCCCAGTATCATATTTTTCAACCGACCTTTGATAAAAAGATAACCATTGCGGTCCAGCAGACCCAGATCGCCGGTGCGAAACCAGCCATCCTGAAGCATCTCCTTGGTTCTCGCATCGTCTTTATAATAGCCTTTCATGACCATGGGGCCGCGCACACAAATCTCACCTTCACCACTTTGCGGTTTGGGATTGTCGATCCTGAACTCGACGCCGGCCAATGCTTTGCCTGCGGCGCGATAGACGGTTGTCTCCGGTCCCGTTCCGGAGATCAGCGGCGAGGTTTCGGTCAGACCGTAACCAATGGCATAAGGGAATTTTGCTTCGCGTAAAAAAAGCTCCACATCAGGACTCAGTGCGGCGCCGCCAATGCAGTAGCTGCGCAGGCATCCGCCGAAGGTGGCCAGCAGTTTTTTGCCGGCGATCTGATTGAGTTTTTTACGCAGCAGCCTGACTTGATAGACGCCGCGGATGAGCTTGTTTTTTTTGAATTGCGGCAGAATGCGCGCCTTGTATATTTTTTCGATCACCAGCGGAACAGTGAGCAGGATTGTCGGTTTGACCTTCTGCAGCGCCGGCAGCAACACACGCGGCGTCGGCGGTTTATCGAGATAATAAACCGATCCGCCGCCCAAAACAGGCGCCACTAATCCGAGGGTGCATTCATAGGCGTGGGAGAGCGGCAGCATGGAGATCATCCGATCTTCCGGTCCCACATTAACAATATCCATGGTGGCGATGGCATCAAAGACGATGTTCTTATGCGTCAGCATCACCCCCTTGGAACTGCCGGTCGTGCCTGAAGTGTAGATGATGGAGGCCAGGTCATCTTCAGCGGTCTCATGCGGTTGTCTTCCCGCCAGTTTGAATGCAGCCTCTTTCAATTTTGCCAGCTCGCGGGCGCCTTCCTCCATCATTTCTTTCAGCTTGTCCTTCTGGGTTTTCACCGGTACGACAGAGAAATTGTCGATCAAAAAAATCGTCCGCAGCGTCGGAATATCCCCTTCATCAAGCTTGTCGTAGAGTTTTTCCGAGATGAATATCGCTTTGGCTGCGGAGTGACGCAGAATGTGCTGTACTTCGGA
>RPQV01000231.1 GCA_003818595.1 Calditrichota bacterium | reverse complement strand
TTCACGCGGGCGTCGATGTAGGGTTTAAAGTGAGTTTCATAGGGCGCGTTCACGCTGCGGAACATGCGCCAGCAGGTATCCCCCATGCGGAAAAATGAGTCGCCGTTTTCATAGACGAAATGACGGTCGTGTTGTTCGATAAAGCCCTTATTTGCCGATGCCGTGCATTCGAGGCGGCCTGAAATGTTGTCGAGAAGGGGATCATCGGAATGAGTTTTAAAAGTCCAGGTTCCCGGATGCGGCAGGGCGACGCGTATTTTCCATGTCGTTCCTCCATCCCAGAACCCATCGATTGAATAAGCGGTGTGGTCGGGTCCGGAAAAATCCGCCCACAAGCGAAAGGTCTGATACGGATTTTGGTTCTCCGAACCGAACAAGACAATGTCATAGGGCTCGTACTGCGAAACGTTGGTTTGAGCCTGCAGCGACACGGTGACGCACAGTTGCAGCGCAGCAAGAGCGTACAGGATGAGGGCTTGGCGCTTCAGCATCGATGATCCGCAAAATTGAATGATATCTTGAGTTGAATGTCAGGAGAGTCCAGCAAGGGTGCCTTGAATTATACTACGGTGGATTTGTTTGTTTGCGGAAAATCGGGGATAATCAAGGGAGCGTCGGTGAATGCGGGAAAAGATTCACGCAGAGACGCAAAGACGCAAAGGAAGAACTCGCACCAAGTCACGAAGACGCGGAGAAATAAATGATCATTTCTCCGTGATCTCTGTGTCTCCGTGCGAGGTTAATTTCAATCATCCAATTTTTCATTATAGGGCGCACTTTAATTCGCAGACAAAATACCAAAACCCTTCTTTGCGTCTTGGCGTCTTTGCGTGAGCCATCTGCAGCCGATTTTTATGACCTCGCACAGGCGCAGAGCTATTTTCCCGAGCCGAGTCTTTTAGCGATCTTTTGTGCGGCGCCGATGGCGCCGGGGACGCCGCCGATCTGCGACGACCAGCAGGAACCAATGTACAGATTTTTCACCGGCGTATCGATGTGGGCGCTGATCATGTTCTTGTAGAATCTTTTATGAGGATTCCAGCTGAAAGCCGACGTGGCGCCGTCGCTGTTGCCGGTATAGCGTTCGTAGGTGAGCGGCGTGGCGGCATCCACGAATTCGACGGCATTGCTGATGTCGGGAAGGAGTTTCGCCGCGCGCTCCAGCAGGACTGAAGTGACGCGCTTTTTCAGGCTTTCATATTCCGCGCGCACACCGCCTCCCCAATTATTCATCCAGCGATAGGGGGCGACCGCTGAAATCATCAGCGAAGATTTATCCCGAGGCGCAAGGCTCGCGTTCATCAGTGAGGGAGAGTAGAGCGACAGAGACGCTTTCTGGAAATAGTCTGCATCGTGGCTGTTGTGTACATCGGCGCCGAAGCTGCCGTCATTGAACAACACGTGCGGCAATTTGAGCATCTGCTGAAATCGCGAGTGCGGGATGTTCAGTCCCAAATAGACGGTGAAAATTCCTTCAGACACCGCGGTGTTGGCGATCTTGTCATGCAGATCAGCCGCCAGCAGTTCCGGATGATCGAGAAGCTGCAGGAACGTTTTTTTATAATCCATGGCTGAAACCACAATATCCGCGGAGAGCCGTTCACCGTTGATCATGACGCCGACAGCCCGGCCATTCTCGGTGAGAATTCGCTCCACCGGCGTCTTGAGCCGCAGGGTTCCGCCGCGTTGGCGGAACGCTTCCGCCAGCACATCGGCCCAGGACTGCATGCCGTCCTCAACGGTGTAATAATCATAAAAGAGAGTGTAAATGGCGCCGCCCAGCAGCCAGGCCGACATGTCAGGGTATCCCAGCTCTTTGAGAAAGTTGTACAGCGGAGAGGAGGGAGTGAAAAATCGGCCGGTAAAGTCGGTGATGGTGACATTTTTATACTGATAAAAGTAACGCATGAATTGAGCGAGCTTGAACGGAATTGCAAGCGATTGTTTGAAAGAAGCCGGCGGCTGCAGCGCCGTCATCATCTTGATCAGCGGCTCGGTGTGACGGAAATATTGTGTCAATCCGGCCTGCTCTTCCGGATAGGCGTTGAGCAGCAATTCCTTAAATTGCTCCCAGTTTTCTGGTGCACCGTCGAATCGCGGCGACATCCAGCGGCTCTTTTGCGGGACAAAGCGGATCTTGTCGCGAACGCCGAGGTCTTCCATGGCTTTAAAAACCATGCTTCCGGATTCAAATGACAGGGTGCCGCTTTCAAAATAAAATCCATGGCGGCGAAATCCGGCGGTGTAGCCACCGGGTGAAGAATGGGCTTCAAACAGGGTGACTTGATGGCCTTGCTGGGTCAAATAATTGGCCAGTGTGAGACCGCCGATGCCGGCGCCGATGATGGAGACTTTCATATCGGTCCTTTCGCAATAGGTATAGTCGTATGGGTCTGCACGTTTATTCATGCCGATTTTTATTTGAACTTTTTACGATGAACATCGCAAATTGATTCATTTTTATTAGAAATCGCGATGGCGGCGACATTGTTGATCCCGGCGACGGAGAAGGCGCCGTTTTTCAATGGCTGCATCAGCCGGCGATTATGCAGAAATTAAATGAAATTTATTGCATTGGCAAACTGTTTTTGATCTCCATTTAATAGACGAGAGAATCATTTTCGTTTCGACGAATGAATATCAAGAGAAAGGAAAACCGTCCTATGAAGATTGCTGTAATCGGCGCCGGTAATGTCGGTGCTGCATTGGCGGTCGCTCTTGATCGTGCAGGACATCAGCTGTTTCTGGGTGTGCGCGATCCTTTGGCTGCCAAGATCAAGACGATTGTACAACAAAATCCGAGAATTACGGCCCTCGGGATAAATGATACTGTCGCGCAGGCGGACGTCATCATTCTTGCGGTGCCGGCAGATGCGGTGATCGATGTCATCCGACAATTTGGCGATGTTCAGGAAAAAATCATCATTGATGCGACCAATTCACTTTTTTCTGCTCCGAAACCATGCAAGAATGCCGCAGAAGCGTTGACGGCATTGACCAATGTGAAGCATTTCGCCAAATGTTTTAATTCCACCGGATATGAAAATATGCAGAATCCCGGTTATGGAGAAACGGCGGCGGATATGTTTGTTGCCGGAGACAGCGTGGCGGCGAAAAAAGCGGCCGTTGCTCTGGCAAAGGATATTGGATTTGCAGAGTGCTATGATTTTGGGGGTTTTGACAAGATTCCATTACTGGAGCAACTGGCTCTGGTTTGGATCAACCTGGCCATTGTGCAAAAACAGGGTCGATCAATGGCCATTAAATTACTGAAACGTTCATAAAGGAGATTTCTCAGTGAAGATTATACCCGCAATGCAGACAACACGACTCCGACGACGTTGGAAGAGTTTGCTCAGGCATTTGCATACGTTTATCATCACGCATAATGAGCCGACCTGCCCATTGACAAGATGTTGAGTTGCTGGGCAGGAACGTTCTATACCCATCGACGAGAATGAAACTCATCTACACCAGGCGCGTATTATAGCCCAATTCGATTTTTGAAGCAGTTAATCGTTCTCCCCAAGACGATTGAACAGCGATCACCCCTGGAATACACGGAGAGAGGAATGCGGTGTCTTTTGTTGATGAGTATGATTTTGAGCCTGTTTCAAGGCTTGATTTGGGCGGGGACGGAAACCGTTTCACTGCATAAAGTCGATTCTGAAATTGTCGTTGATGGCCAGATGGAATCTGTTTGGTCCCTCGCTGATTCGGCGGTCGAATTCCATCAATACAGTCCCTATTTCGGTCAGGCGCCCAGCCATCGCACCATCGCCAGATTGTTGACGACCGAGAAAGCTCTCTATTGTCTCATCGCCTGTTATCAGGAAAAGGCGGCGGTGCAGTGCTTCACCGGTCAGCTCGACAGTTTCGGCGGTGATGTGGCGGCATTCATGATCGATACATTCGGCGATCAACGCAGCGCCTATCGCTTTTGCGTTTCGGCTTCGGGCGTGCGCACTGACTGTCGCCTTGTCGATGACGCGAGAAATCGCGATTATACCTGGGATGGCGTATGGTTTTCCGCGGCCAAAGTCTACGATTGGGGATACATGGTGGAGATGGAAGTCCCTTATCGCTCCATTCAATATGATGAAAAATTGACGGCCTGGGGAATCGATTTTTATCGTTGGATCGGCGTCAACAGCGAAGATATATTTTGGCGCCCTTATGAAAAAAACGAAGGCCAACGGGTTTCCAAATTCGGTCGGTTAATATTTGAAGATTTTCAGCCATCCGTGCGGGGATTGAACTTGGAAATCTATCCAGTCGGTTTCACGCAGGCGCTTTACGAAAATGCCGGCAAATATGACGTCAATTCTCAGGCCGGTGTGGATGTTTTCTATAATCCCTCTCAACAATTGACACTGCAGCTGACCGCCAATCCCGATTTTGCTCAGATCGAAGCTGATCCGTATGATTTTAACGTCACCCGCTACGAGTCCTATTATGAGGAGCGGCGTCCGTTTTTTACCGAAGGCAGCGAGGTGTTCAATCCCAGCGGACGCGAACGCGACAGCGGCTTTTATCGACCCCTGGAATTGTTCTATTCGCGGCGCGTCGGCAAAAAGCTGGCTGACGGCGCCGAGACGCCGCTGCAGCTGGGGACGCGCGCGTTCGGGCGCATCGGTGACTGGGAGTATGGCGGTTTCATCGCCCAGACCGGACGCAAATCATACCTGTCCGATGCTGTCGCGGAAGAGGAACCGCAGGCTTTTTTCAGCGCCGCGCGTCTGAAACGGCAAATTCTGAAAAACTCGTCGATCGGTTTGCTGTATGTTGGCAAGAACTCGGCTGAGGAACGCAACGGCGTCATCGATATTGACGGTGCGTTTCGCGCATCCGATTGGCAGCTTTCGTATCAGGTTGCCCGTTCCTATAAAAATGATGAGGGAGGATTCGCTTCATCCTTCGGGTTGCTGATGTCCAAGCCCAAGTTAGTCTGGGGTATGCGCGGCAATTTTATCGATCAAGATTTCGATGTGGATCAGGTCGGATATGTGCCGTGGAAGGGTACGGCCGAGCTCACCAATTTGGTCGGTCCGCGTTGGTTCTTTGAAAAGGGAGCGGTACAGTCTGTTATGTTGGTTTTCGGCTTTTTCACTCAGTATGAAAAAGTGGATGACTATGCCGATCGCGCCCTCGCCTTGATTTATAATATGGAGTTTCGTAAAAATTGGGGATTTGAAATCAATCTCATCGGCGGCAAGGCGCGTGATAATGATGTGCAGTATCCCATGTCCGAATTTGTTTTGAACACCTCGTTCAATATTTCTCCCAAGTGGAGTTTATCGATGAATACTGATATTTTGCGCGCCTATAATTTCGCGCGCGAATATGCGGCGTATCTGGCCATGTGGCAGGGCGAGTTTGATTGGCACGCGTTGGATGCTGTGACCCTGGGTGCAGACCTCGGTTCTTTTGTCGAATTCAATCCGCAAAATACTATCGAAGAGATCACCTATAATTGGCGTCCGTTTGTTTCGGTGACGCCGGTCAATAATCTGAACGTGCGCGTGTATGTGGATCAGGTTTATACCAGAAGCAATTCCCGCGTTGAACGATTCATCGGCGGGTTGCTTTTTTCCTATAATTTTCGCCCGAAAAGCTGGATCTATTTTGCCGTCAATGAGCTGCAGGACCGCAGCGATGAATTTGACGGCGCGGGCATGTTGCTTCGCAACCGATTGCACACTATAGATCGGGTTTCGGTGTTGAAGCTGAAATACTTGTTTTATTTCTGAGTTCGGTGAGAAAGAGAGTTTCAATGGCTAAATATGAATGGATTAAAAAGGGGGTGTTTTAAATCAATTTGCTTAAAAACATTATCCTATAGCTACATTTTACGATAACTTGGCTGGCAAGAAAAGGTTGAAAATCGCGGCGGCAGCAAGCCTGGTTAATGCGGTTGCCAGCCAGACTTTTCTGCCTTTGATCCCGGTAATGCGGATTTTCTACCAATGCTTTAGGCTCCGTGAAGGTTTCCAACTGTGCTGTTCCTGTTTATGAGATAATTG
>RPQV01000230.1 GCA_003818595.1 Calditrichota bacterium | reverse complement strand
GACCCGGATCGAGGCTGAGCATCCTGAATTTGTCAAGTGGGAGGCCATCACCAAGGCTAATACCCTGGCAGCGATCCTGTGCAATCATACGCGCCAGGCGCCGAAGAACTGGAGCGAACGCAAAATCAAATACAAGACCCGCGAAAAGCAACTGATTGAGAGTTTGGCATCGATTCGAACAGAACTTAAAAAGAACGCTGAGGCCATTCGTTCTCTAAAAAAAGAGTCGGCTGAGAAGCGAAAAAGCGCAGCGGGAAAAGAACAACGCAAAAAGGCGCAGATTCAGTATGATAAAAAAATAAAGACACTGAACGATAAGCAGGTAAACCTGGCGCGCCGTGAAGAAAAAGCAACCATATCGTTGGGCAAATTGCGGTCGCAGATGAGTGTCGCCATGGAAAACCGTTCATGGAATCTCACCACCAGCCAAAAATCGTATATCGATCCCCGGGTTTTTTATAACTGGGGATTGAAAAAAGATTATGATGTGTTGGAAAAGTATTACTCGACCACCTTGCGTAACAAATTTCAGTGGGTTAAAGATCCCGGGCTCAATCCCGGATTGCCGCTCGAGATCTTGAGCGATGATGATGGCAGCGAAACGTGATTTCTGTTCACAAATGGTGTTGAGGGAAGAGGTATGGAATCCAAGGTATTAATCATTGATGATGAGGTGGAACTGCTTGAACTTTTGCGTCTGATGGTGTCGAATAAAAAAGTTCAGGTATTCACGGCGCGCGACAGCGAGCAAGCGCTGCAAATTTTTCATTCTGAAAAACCGACGATCGTCTTTTGTGATTACCTCATGCCCAAAATGGACGGTATTGAGTTGATGGAACGATTTCTGGCGATTGATCCTGAGGTGGATGTGGTCATTTTCACCGGTGTTGGTTCGGTCGACAGCGCGGTGAAAGCGATCAAAATGGGAGCGTACGATTACGTCACCAAGCCTATGGACATCGGCAAGATTTCAATGATCATTGACCGGATTATCGAGTCCCAGAATTTAAAGCATGAAAAACAGATTCTGCAGGAAAAACTGACTCAGATTTATGGTTTTGACAATTTCGTCGGTCGCAGTGAAAAAATGCAGAGTGTATTTCATCAGATTAAACAGGTCGCCGGCAGCGATTCGACCATACTCATCACCGGCGAGAGCGGGACCGGCAAAGAATTGGTCGCCAATGCGATTCACTATTCCAGCCAGCGAAAAGGGAAACCCTTTGTCAAGGTGAATTGCGCCGCGTTGTCCGAGAGTTTGATCGAGAGCGAGCTTTTTGGACATGAAAAGGGAGCATTCACCTCTGCGGTGGCCCGGCGATTAGGCCGATTTGAAACCGCCAACGGCGGAACTCTGTTTTTAGATGAAATTGGTGATATTCCTCCTTCAACGCAGATCAAATTATTGCGCGTCCTGGAGTTAAAGGAATTTGAGAGGCTTGGCAGCAGTCTGACCACGCAGGTGGATGTGCGCATGATCACGGCGACCAACAAAGACCTTGCGCGGCTGGTGCAGGAGGGCCGATTTCGCGAAGATCTCTATTTCCGATTGAATGTGATCCATATCAACTTGTCGCCCTTGCGGGAGCGCAAAGAAGATATTCCCTTGTTGGCCAAATTTTTCCTGGATAAATACTCAGCCCAGATGAACAAAGTAATCACCAGCCTTTCAAAGAACGCGATGCAGCTGATGGAAAATTATGCCTGGCCGGGGAATATTCGCGAACTGGAGAATGCCATTGAACGAGGTGTAGTGTTCTGTCGGAACAAAGTATTGACCGAGTGGGATCTGCCGCCACAAATCAATGAAAACAGCGGCGGTGCGCGATTGTCACTCAATTTAAATTCCTATTCATTGGAAGAAGCAGAAAAAACATTGATTTCCCGAGTCCTGCAAATGACACAGTGGAATCTAAAGAGCGCCGCTTCAACTTTGGGTATCAGTCGCGGCACCTTATACAGCAAAATCGATAAGCACAAACTTGCAAGACCCTGACATAAACGAAATGATATGCATTAACGTGTCGAGTTTTTGATCATGATCCAACCTGTATCCCTGGATAATATCGCACAATACCAGATGCATCGGCGCGATGTCATTGAAGAAGAACTGCTCGAGCTTGCCGACAGGTATGGACCGACGAACTTTTATTTAGCAACTTTGACCATTGGAGACGACTATTTTCGCACTTGGCGGCATTCCCATGTTTATCATCGTAATCGACGGGGTGAGATTGTGCTGGTCATCCGCAACCGCCAGGACCGAATTTTACTGCATACTAAACCATTTTATCCGGCTGATGTTTATCGTCTGCCCACTGGTGGGATTCGAGAACGGGAAACGGTCATTTCGAGTCTTTATCGGGAAATTTATGAGGAAACTTCCTTCAAACCGCTCTCCATTCAGCTTTGCAGCGTTGTGCTTTACCATCTTCAGAACAAAGAAGATATCTTTCCATTTAATTCGTATATTTTTAAAATCGAACCGGATGGTGAACATCCCAAGCCCGTTGATCTTGCTGAAGAGATCAGCGGTTTTGAATGGATACCGGAATCATATCTGACTCATGTGGTGGCCAAACTCGAGGGATTATATCCACAAAGGTGGCGCGATTGGGGGAAAATTCGAGCCGTAGCGCATCGCATCGTCGGCGGGATGATGATGTAAAATCTCTCGATTTTAAATTTCTGTTGTCGGTAAACAGGGAAAATGATTTCAGCGTCAAAAAGTAAAACGATACTCCACCAGCGGAGGAGAATATGAAAAAGCTGTTATGTATCTTGACCGTTTCTATGCTGACGGTGTTGATCGGCTGCAAGGGGCATATCACTGTTGATGAGGCTTATAATGCACTCGATCCGGTAAAACAACTCGAACTTCCTGATCAGATTCAGGAAAACCTGGTGGTAGTCATTGATAATGTCGCGGATGAAAGCAGCAGTTACAAAAACAGGATTGAATTGTTCATCAATGATTATCCTATTGATCCCAATTGGCTGATTTCCAATGTGCAGAATCGATATGTCTACAACTTTCGCCTGAAACCCGGCTATTATAGCATCCACGCCCGCTATTACGCCTATGTCGGATGGGGAGAAGATCAATTTGACCTGGTGTCCGAAGAACTCGTCCGCGTTCAGCATGACAAAAGGACGATCCTTTCGACAGTCATCGCCAAAAAACCGAATGGAGAGCCGGTCAACAAGATCACTTATTTCAAACAGACCAGGGAAGATTTGAGCACTCTTAACATCTATTCAGAAACCCAGGAAGAGTTCAAAGCCAATCGGCAGGGTCCCGGGCTTGCTGAAAAAGAAATTACTTTGCAGATCAATACGATGCCTGAAAATTGTCAGATCATTGTCGACGATCAGGTCGTCGGCCAATCTCCATTGCGCACTCTGGTCAACAAAGCGAGTGGTCATGTGCTTCAGATTTCGGCAGCAGGTTATACCACCAAAACCATTTATCTGGATTCCTCAAAGTTTAAAGGCAAAAACATTTATCGCCTGGTCATCGAACTAGACAAAGAGTGAATCCACTATGCCTTGGCGTAACACTCCCATCCTGCATTGCGCTCGCACGCCTTTTATCAGGAATCGTCATCACCAATCAGGGGATATCACCGAATAATTCTATGGTGCATTTAAAGGGTATTTCTTTTTCAATCGGAGAACGCCGTCTCATTGACGATATCGATTGGATCATTCCCAACGGGAGTCGTTTCGCTCTCATCGGGCCTAACGGAACCGGAAAAACGACGCTGTTCAGAATCATCACTCAAAATCTGTCCTCGCAATCGGGTGTTCTTCTCAAGCCCAAGGAATATACGATCGGCTTTTTGCCGCAGGAAGAAATTGAATTCAGCGACAGCACCATTCTGCATAGCGCCATGCAGGGAAAAGCGGAGCTGTTGCGGTTGGCTGCAGAGATTGACCAATTGCGTATACAGGTTGAGCAGCCGGGTCATTCTGAAAACCTGCTGAAAAAGCTGGGGGAGATGGAACATCAGTTCGATTCATGGGGAGGTTATTCGCTCGAAGCGCAGGCGAAAGCCGTGCTGAGCGGATTGGGTTTTGGCAAAGATGATATGACGCGTTCGCTGCGAGAATTCAGCGGCGGCTGGAGAATGCGTGTTTATCTGGCGCGACTGCTGCTGTTGAATCCGGATCTCTTATTGCTTGACGAGCCCACCAACCATTTGGATCTCACTGCATTGGAATGGCTGGAGCAGTATTTGGCCAATTTCGGCGGCAGTATAATCATCATCTCACATGACCGATATTTTATTGACCGCCTGGCGCGGGAGATATTCGAGCTTGTCCATGGCCGACTCAAGCACTATGCAGGGAATTACCATTATTATGAGCAGCAAAAAGTGATCGATCTCGCCCAGACTGAGGCGAAAATTGCCCAATTATCGCGGGAGCGCTCACGACAGCAGGCGTTTATTGATCGCTTTCGTTACAAAGCGACCAAAGCCACCCAGGTTCAGAGCCGATTGAAGATGCTTAATCGATTGGAAGATATTGATCATCTTCCCGTTGAGCATCGTTATTCTTTTAAACTTTCCGTTAGTACCGAGAGTTATCTTGAGGTATTGACTTTTAAAAATGTTACCTTTGCTTACGATACGCCCGCCGTTCTGGATAACATTGATCTGGAAATTTATCGCGGGCAGAAAATTGCGCTGGTCGGCGATAACGGCGCCGGCAAAACCACATTGACAAGGCTCATCGTCGGACAATTAAGCCCTCAATTCGGGCAAGTCACTCTGGGCCAGCGGGTTAAGATCGCCTATTATGCACAGCATCAAATCGAGGCGCTCGATTTTCACGCTACCGTATATGACCAGGTCGCATCAACGGTGGCGGATGTGCATCTGCCGCGTATTCGCGATGTACTTGGTCTTTTCGGATTTCATGGCGATGATGTGTTCAAGCCCATCAGTGTGTTGTCCGGGGGTGAAAAAGCCCGAGTATCTTTGACCCAGATTTTGTTGTCGCCGGTCAATTTTCTGATCATGGACGAACCCACTAACCACTTGGATATCGCTTCGAGAGAGGCGCTGGAAAATGCGCTGGTCGATTTCAACGGCACCTTGTTGTTGATTTCGCACGATCGCTATTTTCTTGACAAGATTGTCAACAGAGTTATTGAAGTGCATGATCGCGCACTGACCGGCTATGAAGGAAATTATACTGATTATCTGAATAAACGGATGTTCAGCGCTCAACAAACAATTGCCGGGAAGAGCGAAACGCCCATCGGCAGACGGTTAAAAGATGAAAAGCGTAAGGAGGCTGAACTCCGACAGTCTGTGAGTCAAAAAAGACGCGAATTGAATGCGGAAATTGAAAATTGCGAATCGAATATAGATCAATTGGAAAAGCGCAAAGTTGTCGTCGAATCTCTGCTGGGCGTTCCCGATACCTATAAAAATGGTGATCAGGCTGCATCTTTAACGCGTGAATATCATCAAATAAAGGACGCAATTGAAGAATGGCTGCGGAAATGGGAGACTACCAGCTCAATGTTGGAAGAATTACTGAGATCATTGGAATGAAATCATTGAATTTTACTTTTCTAAAACCTATAAAATTTGTTTTATTTAAGGAACAATTTTATATGATTTTTGTTTTATATCTGCAATATTGGAGGTGTGCATGATCAATAAAAGGATCCTTTTTCTGGCGGTTGCAGCCCTGCTCGTCATCATCAGCGCGTGCAGCAACGATTCCGGAACGGGTATTGAGAATAGAGATCCCATACTGGTGGTCAACAATGAAAATCTGATTCTAACGGGAAGCCCCCGCTATGACATCATTGAAATCTCAAACGGCGGCGGCGGACAACTGAAATGGAATGTCGTCCAATGGCCTGATTGGATGGATTTGTCCACTTTTGCAGGCAGAGTCGATCGTGATACTCTCGATCTCAAATTGACGACGAATTTCGGCAAGCTGCAATATGGCAGTTATGAGGGGAGTATCATCATCACTTCCAACGGCGGTGATGCCACGATTGCTG
>RPQV01000229.1 GCA_003818595.1 Calditrichota bacterium | reverse complement strand
GTCCTGACAAAATTTTCAAAAGGCCAGTCAGTATCATCGTACCCGACCTCAAGAAATGACTGGTTTATGGCTTGGCTGTTATTATCCTCTTTAAAAGCCTTTGCTGAAGTGAACCGGACAATCCCTGCATCTGCCAGGCTGACAGTCCATTCGCCATCAAGGGCATACAGCTTGCCCTCACCGGCATTGTCATTTTTGACATTGGTCGCTTCTTCGCGGGGATTGAAAACCACCCAGTAAGCTTCATAGGGATTAAACCAAAGGCTGATGGTTTTGCGTCCGTTCTTTTCGATGTACCCGACAGGAGTGATCCGGCCGTTCTCACAATTCCATATCTCGGCCAGGCCGCCGCCATCACGGAAGCCAATATTGCAAGCCGCTGCATCATCATTGTTGTTGGCGATCCAGTAAAAATCATGGTCGCCAATTTTCCGGTGCGCCGTGAACAGGTTGTCTTTCGTACCTTCGATGACCAGTTGGGGTGCAATCTTTTCGTTCAGGTTTTTTACAAGTCCGGCAAAGCTGGCAGGCCCATTGCCAAAGTCGGTCACCGACGGCAGGTTTTTCAGCTCCTCCATCATCTTTTTCACTTCGGGATCGTTGGCCCCTTTTTCAGGCGAGCCCTGCGGCAGTTTTCCGCTGAGGTACACCAGGCCTCCCTTTTGGGCAAATTCAAGTATTTTTTGAGCCTCCTCCTGGTCAATGATAAACATGGGCGGCAGCACGATGGCCGAAAACTCAAATCCATTGATATCGTAAAGGGTTTTGTCCCCGGTTTTCACCCGGCCCGTTTTCATGTAATGCCTGTCGGCCATCAGGTAGTCGATGTTATTGCCTGTCAGAGCTTTCATGATCCCGGAATAAGTATTTTCGATGTTAAGGATGGCTGAATCCCATTGGGTAGTATATTCGCTGGAAAAATAGCTTTCCGTGAGCGCCCATACACTTTCGATGGGATTGACCAGCAACACATCGGCCACCAGTTTGCCCTGTCTGTTGACAAAAGAGGCCCGACGGGAAAAATCCGTCCACAGGTGGAGGTGTTTCCAGTAAGGATTTTCAGTGAACCAGTCAGCCGGATATGGAATTGTTCCGAGTTCCCTGTTCAGAAAAATGCCATGAGGGACAATGTGGGTAATGCCAAAGGCTGTGATGGAATTCACGGTCATTTTCATTTGTGCCGGGGTTTGTTCCCAGCCGGCAACGCCCATGATCTCGCTCATGAAAGGCTTGTCCTCGAACTCACACACGCTCTGTGATTCTTTAAAATCGTGCACAAGCTGTGATTTCATCTGCAGGCAATCAGTGCCAGGCATGGTGGCCAACCGCTGGATGTGCATAAAATCGCCCATGGCCTGCGCCTGGAACATCAGGGTCTCTTCCCACAGGTTTGAAATGTAATACATGTCGTGTGCTTTCAGCCATTCTATGACTGGCTTGAAAAAATGATTGTTGTACACGTCTGCCACCACCTCATACCAGTCGAACCGGGCTTTGGCAAACAGGCCGTCTTTGTCTTTCTCGGTCAGCAAAGGCAGGGTGACACGCATATCGGCGTTTTTCATTTCGGTGTAGCGCTGTGGCAGATATTCCGACCAGGCCATCTGCCAGCCAAAGTCACCCTCGTTGTCGACAAAACAGCCGGGGATGCCGTTCCCAAGCTTGTCGCCAAAGCGGGCTGCGTATTTTTCATGCACCATGGGGATAAACACCTTTGTGAGTCGAGGATCAAGGTAATTCACCTCGCCATTGTCAAAACCGCTGTGATAATCGACCTGGTAGGAGTAGACCACCCATTCGCCGTCCGGTGCTGTCCATTCGAAGGCTTTGCCTTCGCCGATGACCTTAAGTGTTGCGGCGTCGAGCCGTCCATTTTCGAGGCGGCCGGCCACGGTGAATTTCGAGGCAAGCAGTCGGTCTTGTGTTTTTCCTTTTAGGATAGTCCTATCCCATTTCAGGTATTGTGCCCTTAATTCGGGATGTTCTTTCAACACACGACCTGCCGCCTGCCCGCTGGGCCACCAGTATTCGTCGCAGTAACCGAGGGTCATTCCGGCAGCTTCGGCTTTATTCAGTCCCTGTGCAAAACAGTCGAGCCAAAGGTCGCTCATCCACTGATCAGAAGGAAGCGAGGGTAAGGTGGTGTCTTCGGGACTGCCGCTGTGCCTGCCATGCGCGTATCCGGGATTGAGCCGCTGGCGGGTCATTTCTTCAGCCATGGAACCTACCAGTGCAGCATCGAGTGTATCGTCCCAGAACCAGAAAGCATGAGGGGCATAAAAAAGTGGCGGCTCGGCAAACATTTTCCTCACGACTGCAGGATCGTCGTATGTCTTTTGCCATTCAGGCTGACCGGCTATGTTTTCACTTCCGGACAAAATCAGGAATATTGAAATCAGGACAAAAGTGAGCTTTCCCATATTCGCCAGTTTATAGTTTATACCTGCTGTGCGACATAGGGAAACCGGAGCAATTCTCAAGTATTTATTCATACAGCATGAGCCCTTTGCATAATTCGTTATTTTTGGATTTTTATTTTTGAACTCTTGCAATTTTCCAATCATTTCAAGAAATACTGGGATTTCATGCAAATTTCGGTAACAAAACTGATCCCAGATAGATTTGGTATCCATGATCAATGAAAAATGTAACCATTCAAGAGGGGAAAATCAAATAAAAATGATAAAAAAGCATATAACTATCCAATGGTGTTGTCATTTGAGCATGTTAATGGACACGAATCCTTGCAGAGCGTCAAAGACGGCAGGGGTTGTACTAAAAGGTTTTCCCCACTTTAGATACAACACCCCATTACTGCAATATCTTGAGTGACCTCGCACGAGGCACAAAGGTCACGAAGGATATGAATCAGTACTTTGGGGATGCGGTGCCTTTGAGCGGGAGATTGCTTCAGCGCTCCTTCGAGATAGACCCCGGGGTTCCCCTGCGAACATGATCAAAGATTGAGATTCTGATCGGGTAACCCCGGGGTCTGTCGGCACACAAGGCAGATATTGCTTGACTAAGGGCGTGATTTTCACTAAAATATTCAGAGTTGTTTATCGATCCTTTCGGCCTGTAGGCCGAAAAAGTTGCTGGACCGCCTGAATCAGGGGAATTTGTCGCGAAAAGAGACAACCTGATTTTACCTCATCAATTGGCAGCTGAAAATAAATCGCAGCCGATGGAAAGCTATTCATATACAAGAGTTTCCTCACAATCCAGATTGCCGGATTATGGACGTAAGCTCATGCGCGCAAAGTGTCATCATCACAAAACCGAAAAAGCCTATCTCTTTTTGATCAAACCAAATATCATCCCCTATACAAGCACCATAAACATAAAATGGCTACATTTAGGAAATCTTTTTTCCTGCTAATAGGAAAATCGTACATGAATGGTTAAATATAGACATTTTTCCTATTTGTAGACATAAGGAAGATAGGAGTATTTGGCGGTCATTAATATGTCAGACTTTCTAGTACCGTCTGCAAAATATCCCTTGCAACGTATCGGGTTACACATTATATTTAAATATGATTAAATCATTTCGACATAAAGGCATTGAAAAACTATTCCAAGAGGACGATCGAAGCAAAGTCAATCAGGATCACCTACCCAAATTACTCCGAATTCTTGATAGGCTGGATGCTTCAACCTGTCCGCAGGATATGAATTTGCCAGGGTATCGCCTACATGAATTAAAGGGTAAATATAAAAATCATTGGTCTGTCTGGGTAACCGGGAATTGGCGAGTTATATTTCAATTTCAAGGGCAAGATGCAATTAATGTCGATTTTCAAGATGTTCATTGAGGATATAGATATGGTACAAAAAAGAAAACCAACACATCCTGGCGAAGTTTTACGCGAAGATGTCATCAAACCACTAAATTTGACCGTGACTGAAGTGGCAGCTCGATTAGGGATTACGAGAAAAACTCTATCTGCATTATTGAACTGCCGCGCTGGAATGAGTCCGGAAATGGCAATTCGTGTTGCCAGAGCCACAGGTACGACTCCGGAAAGTTGGCTTTTTATGCAAGCAAAACTAGATTTATGGAATGCTGAGAATGCTGAGATATCAGTCAAACCACTTCAATTTGAGATGGTTTAAATAAAGTATCCATTCGTCTAACACAAGCATTAACCGGATGCCGCTTCCACTCCCATCACCCAACCACGCGGCACCGGATATGCTCCGCGGTATAATGAATCATCAAGCCGTAATATGCAGAACTACTGACGTCGCCATCAATTGGTAAATTCCACCTTTGCAGGTAAAAATCACTTTTTACTGTTTCAATTAAAATGACCAGAATACGGATGTGTGTTATATGAAACGACTATCATTGTTTCTCCTATTTTTCTGTCTTGCAGATATCCTCAAAGCGGATAATAATAAATTGATTCAATATACACTGAACAATGGCTATCCACCACACTCTGAAGGCACATCGTCCTTCAATCAGTCAGATAGAACCGACAATCCTTTGGATGGTCAAAAGTTTAAAGCTCATCCATTCCCCCTGCAGGACGTCCGTCTTCTGGAAGGCCCATTCAAATCAGCAATGGAACTCCATATCCAGGTTCTGCTTGCTATGGATCCAGACCGATTACTCTTTAATTTTCGTGTCAATGCCGGTCTGCCGGTGACGGCAGAGCCTTTGGGCAATTGGGAAAGCCCAGGTTCAGAATTGCGAGGCCATTTGACGGGTCATTATCTCTCCGCCTGCGCTCTCATGGTTGCCGCTTCTGGAGATAATCGTTTTAAGGAGCGGGCTGCGTACGTCGTCAGTGAGTTGGACTCATGCCAGAAAGCATTGGGAACAAGCGGCTACTTGAGTGCTTTCCCGGAATCTTTCTTTGACCGTCTTGAAACGAGCGGCAGAGTGTGGGCGCCTTACTATACGCTGCACAAGATTCTGGCAGGATTAATCGATGTGCACAACCTTTGCGATAACGCCCAGGCACTTGAAATGGCTGTCAGAATGGGCGATTGGGTCACCGCACGTACCGACAAACTGAACGACGATGAGATGCAAAAGATGCTCGCCGTTGAGCATGGCGGAATCAATGAGGCGTTGGCCAACCTCTACGCGTTAACAGGAGAAGAAAAGTATCTCAGAACAGCCAAACGGCTCTATCACAAGCGAGTATTGGATCCGCTGGCTGCAGGCGAAGATAAACTCGCCGGTCTGCATGCCAACACCCAATTTCCCAAGGTCATTGGGTTAGCCTCTCTTTATGATCTCACAGGTGAGGCGAGTTTTAAATCCATGAGTGAGTTTTTCTGGGATCGTGTGGTCAATCATCACAGTTATGTGATCGGCGGCAACAGCGACCATGAAGGCTTTGGGCCGCCGGATATGCTCTATAGCCGTGTCAGTCCATTTACCGCAGAAACCTGTAATACCTACAATATGCTCAAACTCACCCGCCGGTTGTTTGCCTGGGACGCTTTGGCGACGCAAGCCGATTTCTATGAGCGCGCGCTGTACAACCACATTCTGCCTTCGCAAAACCCTCATAGCGGCCGAATGGCCTACCATGTTCCCGTCAACGGCGGCTGGTTCATGCCGTATGATACGCCGAATGAATCGGCCTGGTGCTGCACCGGCACCGGACTGGAAAACCACGCAAAATATGGGGACAGTATCTACTGGTACGACGATGAGGGAATCTTTGTCAATCTTTTCATTCCGTCTGAACTCAACTGGCGCGACAAGTCCATCATTCTGCAACAGGAAACCCGCTATCCTGAAGAAGATATCATACGATTGAAACTGCAATGTTCAGAACCCATTGAGATGAATCTGCGCGTACGTTACCCGAGCTGGGCACAACGCGGCATGGAAATAAAAATCAACGGAGAATCTTTCCCCCACAATGGTCGATCAGGGATTTTTATCGGCATCAAACGCACATGGAAATCCGGCGACTTGGTCGAAGTGAAAATCCCGATGAACTTGCGCTTGGAACCCATGCCGGACAATCCGACAAGAGCAGCCATTTGCTTCGGCCCGGTTGTGTTGGCGGGTG
>RPQV01000228.1 GCA_003818595.1 Calditrichota bacterium | reverse complement strand
CTTGAATTTTTCCTGCTCAATCTCGCCTGGATTCTCGCCCTATCCATTCCGATGGCCGTGTTACTCTCAACACTTATGGCTTTCGGTCGATTGTCAGATGATGGTGAAATCACGGCCATGAAAGCAGGCGGAATCAGCATCCTCAAAATTATCGCTCCCGTAGCATTCTTGTCAATTCTCTTGGCATTTTTTCTTATTTGGTTCAACAACCAAGTCCTGCCGGACGCCAACTATCGCACCAAGCTGCTGGCTTCAGATATTGGACGAAAACGACCTACTTTAAGTCTCGAACCCGGTGTCATCTATCGTGAGATTGATGATTACAGCATTCTCGTGGAAAGCATCGAAGAAAAACCGGATACATCTTATATTCAAAACGTTTACATTGAAGATAACAGCAAACCCAACTCGAGTACTTATATTTGGGCCCAAAACGGCAAAGTATTCCTCAACCAGACTTCGGGGATCCTTTATTTTATTCTCTATAACGGGGAGATGCACGAGCTCGATCTCGAACAAATGGAACAGTACAAAAGAATTCAATTCCCCAGACAGTTGCTGACCATCTCTGTAAAAGATATGTTCTTGACCAGAAGTGATCAGGGTTATCGGGGAGATCGAGAAAAAAGCGCAAAAATGATGCAGGCCGAAGTGACGGAAAATAATAAGCAAATCACATCAAAAAAAACGCGCGCAGCCCAGAATATCGATCAATACTTCTCCAAATACCTGCCTTCTATCGACACGAGCAAAACCCTGATCAAGGTGCGATCACTTTACAAAACAAAGGCCTTGAAAAGCGATCGCATCCGCGTGATCCAACAGGTTCAGGCAGAATTGACATCAATTAATAATTTGAGCAATGAAAACTCGCGGCTGATGGTTGAAGTACATAAAAAGTATTCTATCCCGGCAGCCTGTTTTGTTTTCGTGATGATCGGTGCACCCTTGGGCATCATGTCCCGCAAAGGCAGTATGGCAGTCGCCGGAGGCATCGCGTTTGTCTTTTTCCTCATTTATTGGGCATCGCTCATTGGCGGGGAGGAACTTGCAGACAATAATTTTATCACCCCTTTTTGGGCAATGTGGAGTGCAAACATTATCTGCGGACTCGGCGGAATTTATCTAATATTTCATTCTATTCATGAAGCCACTTTCATCAACTGGATCGCCATCAGCGACGGATTGCGCAAAATATTCAAACTAAAGAGACCCCAAAGTTGATGTTTATTCTCGCCCGATATATCTCTATAAAATTTATCAATGTGCTGGTGTTCGCAATCATCTCGTTTCTCGCAATTTTCATAATTGTTGATCTCATCGAAAACCTTGACCGATTCATCAACAACCAATTCCCGGCACGGGCAGTTATCGAGTATTATATTTATTATGTTCCCTTTATCCTCATCCTCATTATGCCGGTTGCCGTGTTGCTTGCGGCACTTTTTAGTGTGGGAGGATTGGCGCGTCACAACGAAATAATTGCCATGAAAGCAGCCGGTATATCTCTCTATCGTATTTTTACGCCGGTGCTGTTGATTTCATTTCTGATCAGCCTGTTCGCCTTGTTCATCGCCAACCGCATGGTACCTTTGGGAACCGAAAAACAAGCAAAAATTAACGAACAATATTTGAAGAATCGCCCGGCGCGAAGACGACTGAATAACGTGTATTTGCGCGATGATCAGGACAGAAGAATCAGCATGCGCTATTTCAATGCACAAACAAACGTCGGCAATGTCGTCAGCATCAGAACCTTGGAGGGAACCTCCTTGAAAAAACGGATCGACGCCCGACGAATCGCTTGGGAGGACAGCGTCTGGACGCTGTATGAGGGATTTGAAAGATCATTTACCGATTTGGATGAGCACGCCGAATCATTCGATCAAAAACAATTTGTTGACACCAGCATGCGTCCGGATAATATCACTCGGTTGTTAAAAAATCCGGAAGAGATGTCCTATCGAGAATTGAAAGACTTTATCGAAGAGGTGAAACGAAACGGGGGCGATCCCAATCGATGGATCGTTGATCTTTATTTGAAAATCGCCATGCCATTTGCAAATTTGATCATTGTACTCTTTGGCCTACCTCTTTCCTCGTCCCAGACACGACGCAGCAGCGCTGCCAAAGGATTCGGCATCAGTCTTGTTGTCACTTTTGTCTATTTCGGCATTCTGAAAACGACACAATCTTTGGGACACAATGGCAAATTGGAACCTATTGCAGCTGCATGGCTGGCCAATCTAATCTTTGGAATTGCCGGACTGGGCGTTCTCTTTAAAGCTCAGAAATAGAAGATCAGCGGCCGGCTTGGAGAATTCTCTCTTTGAGAAGGGCGATTTGTTCCGGTTGATGCTTGCTGCCCCCTTTTTCTGCTTTTCCATGTTCTAATTCAAACAGTACCGCATTCAAATAACAAAGGACTTGTTCCATAGTGACGTGACACGTGTACTCATACATGCGATTGCGTCGGTTTTGAGCACTCATTTCTACAGCCCCGCCAAAAGGAAGCGTTAATTCATTCCTCGGCGAGATCAACTTGCGCCGCAACAACCTCTTCTCCGTCAAAACTTCAAGAATTCTATTGAGATCCTCCGCCGAAACATGAAAACTGCTGTCCATTGCAGTGTAAATATCGATGTCGGCAGCAGTTGTCGTTTCCCAAAGATAAGATAAAATATGTATTTCTGCCTTGGTGGGTATAAAGTCAAGTCTAATGGGCTTGTCATCATTTTTTGCTGAAAGGAAATCTGTCAGCGAGCGGCCTGCGGAATGGGCGATATCTGTAACCGGCAAGGATTGTGAACCTGATAGATTGCGCTTTTCAATCTCATTGCGTACCTGATCAAGTGGTCCAGGACGTCCGAGAAATAGAAACTCATTCTTGCGGTTAAGGAACTTTGACAAGCAAGTATCACTCGTTGGAGTCGATCCGTTTGACAATTGATTATTCGGAACTGGAGGGAGAATGAGGGATTCGGTAAAAAACTCGATCCTATTAATATTTTGATTGATCGGACTCGGCGTCGATTCCGGTTCGGCGTCAACGTGAGGCAAATCGACCTCACTCGCAGACTGAGGATTAGGCAATTTTGCCGGTTCAGAGACGGACAAAGGCGGGTAAGACACCGGTGTTGAAGAAATATGATCTTGTACTTCAGAGATTGGCGGAGAATCGAAAAAAATCGATGCAAATTCATCATTCGGCTTTACTTTTTCCACCATATGATAGGAAATGAAGAGCAATAAAAGCAGCAGAATCCCATGAACTGCAATTGATAAAATGGCCGGCTTGATGAATGATTTCATGGATGGCAATTCAATCGCATTTGTAAAACTCTTTTTACAATAGAACGAAAAAGCCTGATACCTGTTCCATCCGATTTATGTATTGTCATAAATCACTTGCATTTTGATTCATGAACCGCTAATTTTGTCCGATTATGAAAGATTGAGGATTATGGAAGATCTGGTCATTGTCCTGATCACTTGCCCTTCACTGGAAATCGCAAATAACATTGCCGGGCGACTGGTCACAGATCGACTGGCTGCTTGCGTCAATATCATCGAAAAAGTGCAATCAATTTTTCAATGGCAA
This sequence comes from Calditrichota bacterium, assembly GCA_003818595.1. Taxonomy (GTDB): domain Bacteria; phylum Zhuqueibacterota; class Zhuqueibacteria; order Residuimicrobiales; family Krinioviventaceae; genus Fontimicrobium. The sequence goes on along the minus strand of RPQV01000228.1, from coordinate 2,441 downwards.
AATGCGGTCGACCAGGCTAGTGAATGTCTACTGATCATCAAAACAAAAAAAAAGGGTTTTAAACTTCTTTGTGACCGGGTCTTGAAGCTACATCCCTATCAAACACCCGAAGTGATCGCCCTGCCGATAATCGACGGTTCCCCCGAGTACCTGAATTGGATTGCCGAGGAGACAATCTAACATGGACATCACGATCCTCGGCTCTGGCGTATGTGCTGTAACTGTTCAGCGTTCATGCTCCTGTTATTGCATACAGGTCGATGGTCTGTATACGCTATTCGATATCGGTTTTGGAGCACTTCGTCGTCTGGCCGAGGCAGGAATTTTCTACGGCGACATCGACGCAGTTTTGTGCTCTCATTTACATCTCGATCATATTGGAGATCTTGCACCTCTACTGATGAGCCTGAATTATACACCTACTCTCCGACGGCAAAAACCTCTGACTCTCTTTGGCCCGCCAGGTTTTCAAGATTTTATGTACCGCTGCTGCGATTTATATGGCAATTGGCTGCTGTCACCCGCCAGCTATTCCATCATAATCCATGAAATGTCGGAAAAAGAGATTCGTTTGGGGAGTCTTATTATCCGGGCCATGCCGATGAAACACACAAAAAATGCCATCGGGTATCGCGTTAAAACCAATGACGCTATTATTGCCTATTCTGGTGATACCGCCTTGTGCAATTCGCTTGTCGAATTATGTCGTGATGCCGATGTCGCTATTGTTGAGTGTTCTTTTCCAGACGAACAGCCGACTGAATATCATTTGACTCCACGCGAAGCGGCATCAGCGGCACAACAAGCCAATGTTCGCCAGTTGATTCTAACTCACTTTTACCCGCCGGTGGATGAAAACAGGATAATCAGCGCAGCGGCGCAGTTTTTTCACGGGAACATCATTCTCGCAGAGGATTTAAAACGTATATCGATTCATCCCATAAAAGGTTAATTTTGCTGCCGAAAAATAAAATAAAAATTGCGTTAACTTTATCAATATTGATTCATTTGATCCTTCTGCTGCTTTATAAACCTTTAGCGGGCATCACCGGATTGTTGAGTCGCGATAACGCAGAAGCGGCTTTGGATGAACCGCTGACCTTTGAATTAACATCTCCGGAAGAACCGAATGAATTGGTAGAGACGCCATTTGAGGCCCAAACGGCAGAACCGCCTCAGGATGCGCGCTATTTATCTGATAAAAATGCGCGTGCTCAGGATATGTATGCAGCAAATGATCTGCCTGTCGGCGACGCGATGAGTGAAGGACGTTCTGCTTATAAAACTTTTGCCGGTGAAGAAACAGCCGTTCCTCTTCAACAAAGCATGAAGCAATCCGCCTTTGAAGAAGAACAGGAAGAATTGAAAACAGATGAATCCGATCGCAAACAAGAGAGCGAGTCCACTGATCTTTCTTCCGGAGACATCATGCTATCGCAAAACACGAGAACAATGCCCAGACCAAAGTTCAGCAAAGAGATCCTGCAATCTGCCCAAGTGCCGACATCACCCAACTCATCATTTTCCGATGATCAAACCTGGAATAACACTGCATCCAGCGCTGAGGCAATGGGCGGAGTTTCGCTGAGCACATACGAATGGGATTACGCTCCATATCTTTTTTACATGAAAAAGCGAATCAGGGATCATCTGTATCCGCCGCAGGCCTTCATTCAAATGGGCGCCATTTCAGGCGAAGTCACCATTCGTTTTACTTTAAATCGCGACGGTTCAGTACACGATCTGCGTCTGATCAGCAATAAAGGACATAAATCATTCATTGAGCCCAGTCTGAATTCAATACGTGCTTCCGATCCATTTAAATCACTTCCTACAGGATTCCCCGATCCTTATCTGGAACTCACTTGGACATTTATTTTTACGGTATATCGTTAGCCTCCAGTCAATTTATTTAACATCGAGTTTTCGACAATGACGCAACCAAAACGCCCCATCATCGTGCAGAAATATGGCGGAAGTTCCCTGGCAACACCGGATCACGTCCGTCGCGTAGCACGTCATATTATCGAACGTAAAAAAGAGGACTGCGACCTGGTAATCGTCGTATCTGCAATGGGAAAAACGACAGACAACCTGATCACCTTCGCTCACGAGCTGAATCCAAATCCTGATCGTCGCGAAATGGACATGCTGCTCGCCACAGGGGAACAGATTTCAATTGCCGCATTGGCATTGGCCATTGAAGCAGAAGGATCATTCAAAGTGGTTAGTTTGACCGGACCGCAGGCGGGAATTATTACTGATCAAAACCATTCGCAGGCGAGAATTATCGAAATTATTGTGGACCGTATTAATCTGTTGCTGAAGGAAAACAAAATCGTCATCGTGGCCGGTTTTCAGGGTGTCTCCCTGAATGATGAAATCACCACATTGGGGCGCGGCGGTTCAGATACAACTGCCGTAGCCCTGGCAGTGGCGCT
>RPQV01000227.1 GCA_003818595.1 Calditrichota bacterium | reverse complement strand
ATCGTCAGGAGATCCTGCAAAAACTGCAAGTTGTCCGCAGTAGGCGGGAAGAGCACGAAGCATCTACCCCGCATTGGACAGCGGATATCCTGCGTCTGCAGAACAGCCTGGAAAAGTCTCTAGTCGCCTCCGCGCCGCCCATTTTGCAGGATATACCCGGCAGCCTGACGGAGAGGATGTGCCGCAGCCGGACGCTCCTGTTTGAAATGGGCGCACTATTTTATTATTGGCCTGAAATCGTCAGCGCAGCTCAAGATTTGAAAGCGCAGGGTATTTATCCGGGGCATGTCCCGGCATCCTGAAGACAGGAATGTAACTCATTATCTGCTGATTTGCCCCGAGAAAAGTATGATCCCGGCATCATTCAATAACGTTGATGCCCTGCTCAGACAGCACGACCTGAGCAGCCTAACTTAACGGCAAAATAATGAATAAAACAGCCTTCCACCTATTGCTCCTCGGTTTGCGTCTTTGCTGTTGCTCTCCTCAACAGGAAGAGATGAAAACATTTCCATTGCATGAGGCCTCCCCAGTTTCTCCTGTCCGCGTTGAAACAGCCAAGGCAATCAGATCAACCCTGATCGAACACATCAGCACCACAGGCGTGGCGCAGGCCCAACGCTGCCTGGTCATCCGCCCGCAGGTACAGGGTTACATCAAACACCTCCCCATTATCGAAGGTCAGACAGTGACGCCGGGACAAATTCTCATCGAATTGGACAAACAGGACCTGGAACTGAACCTGAAGGAGGCACACGCAGAGTACCTTCGCAGCTGCATCGAATATGGTAAAAAACAGGGGGAATTTCGAAATTCACTAAAGCTCAATTTTCTTTCCAGTGATTTCGCGTTTTTAGATCTTGAAGAAGCAAAATTAAAATACCAAAAGACAGTAGAGGAATTTGCCGCTGATCGGATTTCCGAAATTGAAATGCTCAGAGCGCAAGCTTAGCTGAATGCTGCGGAATTTTTTGCCGATCCCAACAAAGAGCCGCTCTTGGCGTTGCAGAGCGGACTTGATCAGGCCTATTGCCGCCTGCAGCGAGCCCGCCAAGAATACGATGCCTGTTCAATCATGGCGCCCTTTGGCGGCGTCATCGGAAATCTGATCATCAGCGAGGGGGATATCGTCAGTGCGGGTCAGGAATGTTGTCAATTATTCGATCTGTCAAAGGTGAACGTCGTTTTGGGCATCATTGAAACCGAAATCAACAGTTTGGAATGCGACAGACGTGCCGAACTCGAATTCGCGGCGATTCCCGGTCGGATATATGAGGGTCAAGTCTTCTCCATCAATCCGGCTATCGATGAGCAAAGCAAAACCTGCCGGATATCTGTACGGGTGGACAATCAGAACGGCGAGATTAAAGCCGGAATGTTTGCTGTCGCTGCGATCGAACAGAAAATTCATCCGCATGTCTTAATGGTTCCCAATGCCGCAATCATTGAACGCGACCAGCGTCAATTGCTGTTCGTCGTCAGAGGAGGAGCGGCAAAATGGTGCTATGTGGACACCGGATTTAAAAATGAGACCTGCACCGAAATCACTCGTTCGTCGCAAAATCTACAGGAAGGTGATTCAGTCATTGTCAGCGGACATTTGACGCTCGTCAATGATTCGCCGATTGTTATTGTGCAGAATTCAAATGAAGAGGTGTCAAAGCAATGATCACCCGCGAAAACAGACGAATTGAATCCTCATTTCATATCCGGCTGATCGAACGGATATCCTTTGTTCATCCGACTTTCGCGAGAACATCATGACTCTCAGCAGACTCTGTCTCAATCGGCCGATTTCGACGCTGATGGTCTGGGGTTCGATGGCTCTGATCGGCATCTTGTCGCTCACCCGGCTGGCAGTCAATCTGCTGCCGGAGCTGAGCTATCCGGCGCTTGCCGTCAGAACAATGCTGCCGAACGCGGCGCCGGAAGAAATCGAGTCATTGATCACTCGCCCCATTGAAGAAGCCGTCGCCGGAATTGCTGCTGTTGAACACATGTCATCTCTCTCCAGCGAGGGATTATCGCTGGTGACTCTCCATTTTTCCTGGAATACCGAGATGAATTTTGCTCTTCTCGAACTGCGCGAAAAGCTTGATCAGCTGCGCTGGTTTTTGCCGCAGAATTGCGGACGACCGACTATTATCGAGCTGGACCCCTCCACGGCACCGATGATGATTTTAGCCGTCAGCGGGCTCGACATGCAGTCGACCCGAGACCTGTCTGAATGGGTGATAAAAAAACGATTGGAACAGCTGGAGGGCGTCGCCATGGTCTCGGTGACCGGCGGCCAGGAAAAGGAAATCGAGATACTGATCCGACCGGAATTATTGGACGCCTTCGGCCTTCGCCTGGATCAAGTCAGTGAAGCGGTCGCCGCCTCGAATTACAGCCTGCCGGGAGGCGCCATCCGCACAGGATTATTTCGCTACTCCTTGCGCCTGATGGGTGAATTTCAGACAATTGAAGATATTCAATCGGTCGTGGTCGCCCACCAGAGCAATGGCGCAAGGATCACGCTGAAACAGATCGCGCAAATTCATTTCACCGATAAAGATCGAATGGGCATCAACCGGCTGAATCGGCAAGAAGCTGTCGGCCTCCTGGTGCAAAAAGAACCACGGGGCAATACGGTCGCTGTCGCAAAGACTATACATAAAGTGCTGCAGGAGTTGGCGCTGGAATATCCCTTTCTTCAAATCTCCGAAATTTATAACCAGGCGGATTTTATTTCTGCATCGCTGAACAATGTATTCCAGTCCATCATCTGGGGAGCACTCTTGGCCGTTTTGGTGTTGTATCTTTTCCTTCGCGACGCCTTGTCTCCCCTGCTCATCGGCATATCCATTCCCACATCTATATTAGCCTCCTTTCCCTTTTTTTATCAATTTCACATTCAGCTGAACATCATGTCTCTCGGCGGATTGGCATTGGGAATTGGGCTGCTGGTGGATAACTCGATCATTGTGCTGGAAAATATTTTTCGTCATCACGAAAATGGTGAGGACGCTGTCTCTGCCTCGATATTGGGTACCGACGAAGTGGTTTTGCCGCTGCTGGCGTCGACATTGACAACCATAGCTGTTTTTTTCCCTGTCATCTACATAAAAGGAGTTGCGGGCCGACTCTTTCGCGATCAGGCATTTGCTGTGGGAATCACCCTGCTCTCCTCGCTGCCTGTCGCCGTAACCTTGTTGCCGGTTCTCGCCGCGCATTTTCTACATCATAAAAATTCACACGTCATGATGAACAATCCCCGGCTGCGAAAGGTCTCCAGGCGTCGATTGAACAGCGATTATTTCTATCACCGCTACCCATTGATGTCAACTAGGCTGAAAATCTGCAGTCGCCTCGTCCGGAACATCCGAAAATCATTGGATCGGATTGCTCAACGTCTGTTTCAGGATTATGAAAAGCTTCTCAATTCGGCGTTACTCCAACCTAAAAGAACTGTGCTGGCGGCGGGCTTGGCTCTATTCATTTCTCTACTGGCATCATCATTGATCCCACGAGAACTGATGCCTCCCATCTCCAGTGATGAATTGATGATTGAAATAAATCTGCCCAAAGGCAGCACGTTGGAACGGGTGACCCAGGTTACGGCTGATTTGGAAACAATAGTTTTGCAGACACCCCATGTCGTTTCGGTTTTTTCTCAGATCGGCATTGCACGATTCGGCAATGACTTGGCCGCGGAGAACCAAAATATGGAATCATGCCGATTGAGAATCAAAATTGATCCCGAACACTCGACTGACAAGGTCTATGACGAAATCATGTCGCATTGGCTAAAGCCGGTCGAATGCGAAATCATTCACAAAGCGGCGGAGAATATCATTCAGCAACTCTTTACCCTGACTCCGGCTGACCTGAGCATCAGGATCAGCGGTGAAGACTTGACCGTCTTGCAGGAGATTGCCCAAAAAATAAAAACCTTCAACATCCCAACGATCAGAGAATTTTGGACGCCAAACACTCAAGGCACACCCGAATTCCGCCTGACCATCGATCGCGAAAAAGCGGGACGCTACGGCCTGCACCCCAAAGAAATACTCGATGAAATCCATCACCACTTGGATGGCATATTGGCGACGCAATACAACGAATTCAATCGCAAAATAGATGTGATGGTTCGATCAGCCCCGACAAATGATGCAGGCATCCAGCGCCTTTTAAATGAAACGCTGCGCCGAGGAAACGTCGTCATACCTTTGCGCACAGTGATCCAATACAAAATCGATCGCTCACCCATGCAGATTCGCCGGGATAATCAGGTGCGACAACTTGCCCTCTACGCGACGATGAAGAATCGTTCCTTCAAAAAGGCCGTCGCCGAACTTGAGGCAAAATGTTCGCAAATCGTCATGCCTCCCGGATATTCGGTGCACATCGGAGGCGTGAATGAGGAGATGAAAAAATCATTCGGCAATCTGTTGACCGCATTAATATTGGCCGTCGCGTTGGTCTATATGATTCTGGCCGCCCAATTTGAATCATTATTCCATCCTTTCATCATCATCCTCTCCATCCCCCTGGCGCTTATCGGAGTGATCTGGATTTTATTGCTCAGCGGTTTGCGGCTCAACGCCTTGTCCTTCATCGGCATCATTGTGCTCACCGGAATTGCCGTGAACGACGCCATCCTGAAAGTAAGCTGCATCAATCAGTTGCGCGACCAAGGCATGGAGCTGCACAGCGCCATTTTATAAGCCGGTAGAATGCGCATCAGGCCGATTATCATGACCAGCATCACCACCATTTTCGGGCTGCTGCCCCTGGCCTTTTCATCCGGAACCGGCGCAATATTGGGAAAACCCCTTGCAGTGGTCCTCATTGGCGGATTGTGTACCTCCACCCTGCTGACTTTGATCATCATTCCGGTCATCTATTGTCTTTTTGAAGAGAAAAAATCCCCGTGAAAAACCTGCCAGGATATATTGCCACTCACCCCGTCGCCATGTCCATGGCCTATCTCATCGTGTTATGCACCGGCGTCTTTTCCTTGATTAATCTGCCGTTGGAATTCACACCCGACATTGACCTTCCCTCACTGACGATCGAGGCGTCCTGGCCGTCTGCATCACCGGAAACAATCGAGATGCTCGTGACCGCCCCGATTGAAGCCGTCTGCAGCACCGCAGCCGGCGTTCAAAACATAGAATCGACGTCAAGAATGGGATTATCTGAGGTAAAGGTCGAATACTCGACAGATACAAACATCGATTATTCAGCGTTGACGCTGAGCGAAAAGCTAGCTGCGCTGAGAGAAACCCTGCCCTTTGGGGTGACGCCGCCGCAGATCATCAGACATGCGCCGCAGGAATTTCTTTCGGGCAGCATCATGACCGTATACCTCATCGGCAACACGACGATCTCGGCTCTCAATCGCTGCGCCAATACTGATATTCGTCAAAAGCTGTTGACCATCAACGGCATTTCCGCTATCAGGATCAGCGGCGGAAGCGAACAGGCGGTCTGCATAGAAATTGATACAAAAAAATGCTCGGCGCTCCATCTCGATCCTTCCGCCATCTCGGCTGTTCTCCAACAAAAAGAAGATCAAAGTTTCGGCGCCATTGAACAGGGGAACCTACGTCGCCTTGTTCATGTTGATAATCCCGCTGCTTCCGTCGATGAAATTTCTCGATGGGAAATTGAAAACACTCCTCAGCGTACCATCCGCATTCAGGATATTGCAACCGTCAGGGTGACAGACGTTCCTCCGCAGCGGCTGAAGCGGATAAACGGCTTGCCGACCATTGTGATTGATATTGACAAGACGCCGGGAACCCATCTCCTCAAGCTCGCTCGAACCCTGCGAAATAAAATCTCAACCATTGAAAAAGAACTCCCCGCCGGAATAAACATGGTCATTCAATATGATCAAAGCGAAACGATGCACCAGGATATTCGCGATTTAGTACAACGAGGCTTTTTTTCGCTTCTGGTCGTTTTTGTGGTTTTGCTGATCATGATGCGGGGTCTTTATGCGCCGTTTGTCATTCTCTCCTCCATATTTTTTTCCGTGCTGCTGACGCTCAATTTTTACTTTCTCGCCCGCCTGACGTT
>RPQV01000226.1 GCA_003818595.1 Calditrichota bacterium | reverse complement strand
TATACGCCAATACTGGCAGAGTGTCCCGCCAATCAATCCGGCGTCACGCGGAAATATACACGACAGGGATATGTGCTGGACAACATTCATGACAATGACTGGGCGATGTATGCCGCTGTTGAGTTCGGCAATGGAGAATATGACAAGACGCCGGATTCGCTCAAGGTCATCGCCTCATGTGCCGGCGCCGGCGGCAGCGTCCAGGTGTGGCTCGATTCTCTGGATACCGGCGATAAAATTGCCGAGTGCGCTATCAATAATACTGGAGACTTGAGCACGTTTCAAACCTTTGCTTCGGCGGTGAAAGCTGTCTCCGGTCGTCATGACGTTTATTTAAAATTTATCGGTCAAGCCGACAAGATTTTTCAGCTGCAATGGTTTTATTTCACAGCCCAAGGCGATCCTGATCCGTTGGGCATTGAGCGATCTGATTCTGTGGTACCCGAATATTACGGCCTGGAACAGAACTATCCCAATCCATTCAACGCTTCTACCCGTATTCGATTCCATGTTCCCTGCAGGTCTTTTGTTTCGCTGCAGGTTTATAATCTTCTCGGCGAAGAAATCGGCGAACTGGCGGGAACGGAATTCCACGCCGGCGAGTATCCGGTGCTCTTCGATGCGTCGCAATTGGCCAGCGGAATCTATTGTTATATGCTCAGAGCAAATGATTTTGTGCAGACCAAAAAAATGATTATACTGCGATAGATTCATCTGGCCGATAAGCACCTGCGGTGAACAGCAGAAAATAAAGTCTATGTAAGACAATTATACAGTTCCGTCACTGCATAAAAACAGCCAAGGAGGTGGTCCTCAAATCTTTAAATTGATTCGAAAAACAGCTTTGTCATGAATTCATCGGCAGTGATCAAACTCACATGAGGAGAAGAGTATGTTCAGTAAAAGAGCGTTGTGCATGATCATCGTTGTTGTCGGTTTGGCAACGGTCATAAACGCCCAATCGAAAGGACAAATTGTATTTGTGAGCTACCAGGTTGACACCAAAATCGATCCTGAGACGAATGATTATCCGGATATGCCTCACATTTACGCTTTGCAGGATGCGGGCTATGAAGTCATCATCTTTTACAACGAATCGTTATCAACCGCCGAGCAGGCGACCCTGGATACCCTGCTGAATGCTAACCTGATTGTCATGGGGCGCTCCACACCCAGTCCCGGTTATGGCGATCACAAGCAAGCATGGAACGACATCCCGACGCCTATTATGAATCTCGAGCTTTGGAACATCCGCAATAACCGCCTCAATTGGTTCAACACCACCAACATGGTCAGTCTGGGAGAAGAGGGAGTCATCTATAATGCGGTCATTGATGTCCCTGATGATCCGGTGTTCGAAGGCTTTGATACCTCCGCCCCGATCCCGTGGGCGATTGGTCCGATCGACGTGGTGGGAGTACCGGATGCCGGCAATGGTACGGTGTTGGCCCGCATGGAGACTGACTCGAATGTTTTATTTGTTCGTTTTGAGCCGGATGTCGAATTCTATGACGGTTGCGGTGACTGGCCTGCAGGACCGCGCACCGTGATCGGCAACGGGCGCGATAACGGCGGACTGGCCCCATTTGATTATTACAGCTTTACCGAAGAGTCAGAGCAGATTTTTCTTGCCGAAGTGGCGCGCATGGTGGCTTTGGGTGGAGGCGGTTCGGCTGTCAAAGAGGAAGAGAATTCAACCTCGCCCTCGGATTTTGTTTTGTCGCAGAATTATCCCAATCCCTTTAATCCCCAAACCACGATCGAGTTTCAATTGCCGATCAAGAGCAGCATCCATCTACAGCTGATCAATGCTGTGGGCACCGTAGTGCAGGAGATCGTCAGCGGAGAATTCGAAGCAGGACGACATCAGGTCACCCTGAATGCTGAAAACCTGGCCGGCGGCGTCTATTTTTATCGTCTGCAGGCAGGGGATTTCGCCGACATTAAAAAATGTCTACTGGTTAAATAACGTATGTCATGTTTCGGCAATGCAGGGCACTTTTAATCACTGCCTATGACGCCGCCATTCTCTATATTGTGATACAACGGTTTCGCCATAGCAGGCTGCCGATGGCATCGGCAGGGCGCATTCGTTTGCAAAGGATTTCAGTGCGAATCCCATCCAGCGCATCGCAGCCGATCATGCGCCGGAGCGAGTCAGTGAAAGAGCAGAAGTAAAAGCCGGATCAACATCATCAACAGACGACGAGGAATCGAATATGGCCAAGGCAGTTATTATTTATCACAGCAAGACTGGAATTACCAAGAGATACGCAAAAGAGATCGAAAACTATTTAAAAACCAAAGGTTTGGAGACACATCTCGCATCGATTCAAGACTATCAGCCGCAGATGCAGGCAGGGGCGCAATATGTGTTGCTGGGCTGCTGGACCAGCGGCCTGATGGTTGTGCTCCAGCATCCAGATAAACTGTGGAAGCGTTTCGCTGCCGGACTCCCGGCTATGCCCGAAGCCAGGATTGCGCTGTTTACCACCTACAAGCTGCTCACCGGCAGCATGTTCAATAATATGCGTCGACTGCTGGAGGGCAAATTCACACCTCCTTTCCTGGAGCTCAAATCACGTCGCGGCGAGCTCTCGATGAGCGATAAAGCAGCGCTGGACGCTTTCATCGCCTGAAGGCTGATGAGCTCTTTGGCATCGATCGTCTGGAGACGCTCATCAGGGAAAGCTCTGCTCATTCGGCTGAACAAAGCGCCGACCTTTATCTTGATCGATTGGCGCGCTGGTCGGGCAAATCTAAAAGCGCATTGTTGGATGATGATCTCACGCGGATCATTGTTGATATGACGTTCGCCGGGATCACTCCCCGGTGAAATTGAGGCTCGGTTGCAGAAGAACAACAGCGACGAATTTGATCCGATTTTCAGCAGGAGGAAGAATGCCATGATACGCTCGGTCATGAGCGAAGATGCTCCGGCGATTTGCGATATTTACAACCATCATGTTGAGAATACAATTGTCACTTTTGAGGAGCATCCTGTGAGCGTCGCCGAGATGCAGGAGCGCATCCGCAAAATCGTCGATCGCTATCCCTGGTTGATTCTTGAGCAGGAAGGTCGTGTGCTGGGCTATGCTTACGCTTGCCGCTGGAAAAGCCGTTCTGCGTATCGCTACTCGGTCGAGTGCACGATCTATATGGCCGAGGATGCTACTGGGGGCGGACTGGGTAAAATGTTGTACACGGCGCTGCTCGCCGATTTGAAATCGCGGCCGCTGCACTGCGTCCTGGCGGGAATTGCCCTACCCAACCCGGCGAGCGTCGCGTTGCATGAGAGCCTGGGATTTCAAAAGGCTGCTCACTTGAAAGATGTCGGCCACAAGTTCAACCAATGGATCGATGTAGGATACTGGGAATTGATCTTTGTTGATAACGCAGTTGCTCACGGTTATTTCCTCTAGATCAATCGTCCTGAGCCGCTTTCAACCCCCTTCATTGTCTCCACATATTTTACTTGCGTTGATTGCATAATTTCATTACACTTTTAACCCTGCTTTGCTTTAATGGTGTTCGCGGCAGGAGAATTTCTGCACGCCCTTGGTTTCAGAAGAGGAGAAGACAATGAATAAAAAATCGATTCTTGCCTGCTTTGTCGGGTATTGGAAAACGGGGAGAATCAATTCCATAAAAAAAACGATTCTGTTTCCGTTCATCGGATTGATCGCGTTCGTTTGGTTTGCCATTCGCGTGATCCCCAAACCCAGCAGAGCCGCATATCCCTGCATGAAAGTGGCTTTTCCTTTGGCCGGCGGTTTTGTCGTATGGGTTGCGGGATTATTTTCTTCTGTCGTACTCTATCGCCATTCACAGCGATATTTCCGGCAATCGCGGGTGTGGGTGGGCATCTTGTTGCTGCTGGTCGCTGTGGTCATCGGTTTGGTCTCGTTTTTGTCTTCCGACCGTCAGGCGACGGCTGCGATCGTCTATGTCAAAGATCCCTTCGGACCGAATCATCCCATCGGCGAAGCTCAAGGTAAACATCCCGGGCGCGTGGTCTGGGTGCATGACCCCGAGGCGACTAATGAAAACTGCAGGCCCGATAAATGGGGAGACGGCTATTTTCTGGATGTAAACTGCAGCCAGGATGTCGTGGACGCCATGCTGGCAAAAGCCCTGCTGCGGTTGACCGATAACGCTACCGAAGAAGAGGCGTGGGACGCAGTATTTCGTCATTTTAATCAAAAACGGGGAAAAGGCGATGTCGGATATCAGAACCATGAAACGATTTTCATTAAAATAAACGCCGTGCACGCCTGGACCCTGAACAAAGACGGTTCGATCAGAAATGATGATAGTTATGGCAACGTCGATACCTCTCCTCAAGCCGTTCTCGCTATGCTGCGCCAGCTGGTGCGTAAGGCCGGGGTGCCGCAGGAGAATATCTATATCGCTGATCCCATCACCCACCTCTATAAACATTGGCTGGAGAAATGGCGGGCGGATTTCCCCAACATCCACTACATGGACAGAACTCTCACTCTTGATGGACGGGAAAAATTAATCGCGAATAAAGCGCCGACGATGTTTTTTTCCGACCGCGGTACGGTGTTGAGCGAGGAGAGCGACAGTTATTATACCGAGATGATCAATGCCGATTATCTGCTCAACATCCCGGCGATGAAAGGCCACGGCCTCGGCGGGGTCACCTTTTTCGCCAAAAACTTTTTCGGCGCGCATACCCGCTCCAGCGCCGCGCACATGCATGAAGGGCTGCATACCTCGGGGGATTATCATATACCGAAACGCACCAACTACGGCATGTATCGGGTGATGGTCGATCTCCTGGGACATCGGGATCTGGGCGGGAAAATATTGATCTATTTTATGGATGGATTATGGGGCGCCTCGTTCGAACACGAACCGCCGGTCAAGTTTCAAATGGCGCCATTTAACAACGACTGGTCAAGTTCTATATTTCTCTCGCTGGATCCGGTCGCGCTCTGCTCCGTCTGCTTGGATATCCTGCAGGAAGAGTTCCCCAAAACCGCCGATGAGGATGGGGGAGAGGGACGCCATTGGGATGCCAACTATCCGGCCGTCGATGATTATCTGCATCAGGCCGCGGATTCGGCCAATTGGCCGGAGGGTATCATCTATGATCCTGAAAATGACGGCACGCCTCTTGCCAGTATCGGCGTGCATGAACATTGGAATAATCCCGTTGATCGCGATTACACGCGCAATCTCGGCACCGGAAACGGGATCGAATTGATTGAAATGATCTCGGCGCCGCAACAGGTCAATACCGGGCGAACCGAAGCGCGTGCATTTGTGCTGCATCAGAATTATCCGAATCCCTTTAATCCGACAACGACCATTTCGTTTGATCTCGCCCGTGCCGGTCAGGTGCGCCTGAGCATCACGGATATGATGGGGCGAGAAGTGAGAAGCCTGATGGATCAAACGAGCGCTGCAGGTCATCATCAGGTCGTTTGGGATGCCGTCGATGATAACGGCGATCGGGCAGCGGCCGGCGTCTATATATGCCGTCTGCAGATGGATGATGCAGTAGAATATATTAAACTGGTGCTGATCAAATAAATTGGAACTGCTTTGATTGAAAACGTGAATTTTGCGTTGATTACGGAATATGCTGCTGGGTAGTTGTTGGGTATGCGGTGGTACTTTCGGCATTGCCTTCAAATACTGGCCAACAGCGAAAATCGCTTTACGCTTGGGGGCTAAGTATGACGACTATACCAACGATCGCGATATGGAGGACGGGACATATCTGCAGAAGAATTTGGGTTCATCGATTCAGTTTTCAGCCGAGCATCAACTCTATTCGGCACGTCAAATTTCTTTGCATTGGGGAGGTCGTCTGGCATACAATAAGTGCGTATCATTCCGTGAACTTGCAGCGATTGAATTCACGCTCTGATGAAAGCGGAAGCTCCCTGAACCAAACGGTGGATCGGCTCAGCACCGCTACATCTCGACTTATTCTCTCGGTCTATTTCTAGCCTCGAAATCGAGGTGAAATAGGGGGAACAATGTGGGTCGAGTAGAGTTATATTGATAAATTCCGCTCATTAAATTCTGGAGGTTCTTCTCATCATTCTTGCTATAGATTGAATCAG
>RPQV01000225.1 GCA_003818595.1 Calditrichota bacterium | reverse complement strand
TTCCCTATCGTTTGTGCAGGCCGGATGGGTTTGATCCGACGAAAACATATCCGTTGATCTTAGCATTGCACGGTTCCGGAGAATGCGGAACAGATAATGAAAGTCATATTTTGGTCCATCGCCTGGCGACCAGTTGGGCTGACAGCGCCAATCAAAAAAATTATCCCTGCTATGTTGTCGCACCCCAGTGTCCGATTGGGGGCGCTTGGAACAATTACAATTTTAATGATCGCGACAGCTATCGTTATAGCCAGGTCCCCATTACGCTGGAAATGCTCACGATCATCGATTTGTTGGACTCGCTGGAAGCGGCATATCCCATTGATCCTGATCGATTATACGTAACCGGTTTATCATTAGGCGGATACGGCACATGGGATATCCTCATGCGCTACCCGGAAAAGTTTGCCGCAGCAATTCCCATGAGCGGCGGGGGTGATTCAACCGCCGTTGAACGCATCAAACACATTCCGACTTGGGTTTTCCATGGAGAAAAGGATAATACGGTGCCGGTCTCAGAGTCGCGTAAAATGATAGAAGCCCTGGAACGCCAGGGCCTGCCATGTCTATACACCCATTGCCGATACGGCGATTGTACAGGTATGAGTAATGACGAGATTCAAGCCGCCATCGAGAGTGGAGCACGCCTTTTGTATACAGAATGGCAGGGTAAAGATCACGTCATGTGGGCGGAGTCTTATGATTATCCCTTTTTATTTCCCTGGGTGTTTTCGCAAAATCGAAAAAATAATCCACCCTCTACTACCGTCGCCCAAAACATGCCGCCTCTGATCACCGGTTTGGAATTAAGACAAAATTACCCCAATCCATTCAATCCACAAACCACAATCGTTTTCGACTTGCATCAATCGGGAGATGTTCGCGTTGAACTGCTCAATATTCAAGGACAACGAATCCGTTCTTTATTCCTGGGTCATCAGGAAGCGGGAAATCATCGAATTATAGTTGATGCTTCCGGCTTGCCGTCCGGAAAATATCTCTATCAAATCAGCAGCGGAGATTTTTGCGCCAGCGCCATCATGACTCTGCAGAAATAGTCGGACTGTCCCCATTATCAGTGCCGCATGAATGAAAGAGAGAAAAAGTATGAAAAGAATCATTATTCTTTTTCTGATGCACTTGTGTACCATCCAGGCTTTTGCCCAGAATCCGATCATCACTCATATCTATACTGCCGATCCATCCGCCCGCGTTTTCAATGATACGCTTTTCATTTATCCCAGCCATGACCGCGATCAGGCGCAGTGGTGGGATATGATTGATTGGCATGTCTTCAGCACCACAGATATGAAACAATATCACGATCACGGCGCGGCATTGTCGTTAATTGATCTCAAGTGGGCAAAGCAGTACGCCTGGGCGCCCGATTGCGCCCGCAAAAACGGCAAATACTATTTCTACTTTCCTACGGATCAGGCATTCATCGGCGTGGCTGTGGGCGACAAGCCATGGGGTCCGTTTCGAGATCCGTTAGGCAGGCCGCTGATCACCATTTCCTCACCCGGTGTGGTCTGCAATCGTGATTTCATCGATCCTTGTGTTTTCATCGATGAGGACGGCATGGCGTACCTGTTCATGGGGCAGAACACGGTCAATGCAGTGGTTCTTAATGATGATATGATTTCATACAAGGATGGCGTCAAGATTATCGAAGGAACGGATCATTTTTTCGAAGCCGTTTGGGTACATAAATACCATGGAAAATATTACATGTCTTATTCAGGAAATGGGAAAATTCTTTACGCCATGAGTGATGCCCCGCTTGGTCCCTATCAATTTAAAGGTGAAATATTGGACGAGGTCAACAGCGGCACTAATCATCATTCGATCGTCGAGTACAAGGGTGCTTGGTATCTCTTTTATCACACGGCTGATTTAGCCATCCGCAACATTCCTGCAGACAGCCAAGAGTTCAAGTATATCCAGTGGCGTCGTTCTGTCTGCGTCGATTATCTCTATTATAATGAGGATGGAACAATCCGCAAAGTGATTCCGACAAAAACGGGCGTACAACAAATCGTCCAAGATTAAGGAAAAACCGACAAATCAAAGTTAGAATCTAAATAGCATGAGCAGAAATACCCGTTATCATCATTTATCGAATTTTCCTCTACCCAAATCATCAAAATGGTGTTTATGAAAGGAGCAGCCATGAAAGATGAGGATAACAGCAATATGCTGAATCGCCGGACGTTCATTAAGAGCTCGACAGCTGCCGCACTGATCGCAGGAACAGGAGGAGTTTACGCTTCCGGTTCGGATAAAATCCGCGTCGGACTCATCGGCTGCGGCGGCCGCGGCACCGGAGCGGGCATCATCGACTGCGCCCAGTCAGCCAAAGGGATTGAATTGACGGCCATGGGCGATCTTTTTCAGGACCATCTCGATCTCGCGCCGAATCTCATCAAGGCCAATTTAAGCGAGCGCGGTTTGCCGGTCGAAGAAATTTACAAAGTAAAACCTGAAAATATGTTTGTCGGCAAGGATGCCTATCATAATGTCATTCAGGCCGATGTCGACATGATCATTTTGACCACGCCCCCCTGCTTCCGGCCGCTCCACTTCCGCGCAGCCGTCGAGGCCGGAAAACACGTTTTCATTGAAAAGCCGATTGCCGTCGATCCGATCGGCGTGCGTTCAGTGATCGAGACCAGCGAACTGGCAAAGCAGAAAGGGTTGACAGTTGTCGCCGGCACCCAGCTTCGCCGTTTTGAACCCATGCGCCAAGCCATCAAACGATTGCATGACGGCGCCATTGGCGATTTGACGGGCGGTCAAGTGGTGCGCACCAGCGGCGCTATGCGCGATTGGCGCGAGGATGAAAAGACGCCCAAAAACGAGTGGTCGGAAATGGAATACCACATTCGACGATGGCTTTTCTGGACATGGACCTCGGGCGATTTCATCGTCGAGATGCACGTGCATAACCTCGACATTATGAATTGGATTCTCGGGAGCCACCCAATCTCCTGCATGGCGATGGGAGGCCGCCAGGTGCGCGTCGAGCCGGAATTTGGTAATGTTTATGATCACTTTAGCGCCGAGTACCTTTATCCCAACGACGTGCGCGTTGAATACATGGGAACCCAGATTGACAAATTTACCTATCGACTGGACCAGCGCGTTCAGGGAACGAAAGGATCAGCGTATCTCGATTTTGCCAATGCCCAAATAAAAAGTGCCAAAGCATGGGAGTATAACGGCACCCATCCCAATCCGGCTGTCCTGCAGTATACCGAAATGATCGACAGCATTCGCAACGGTCGAGCCATCAATGAAGGCCGACAGGTCGCCGAGAGCACGCTGACAGCGATCATGGGCAGGATGAGCGCATATACCGGTCGTGAATTGAAATGGGATTGGGTGATGAATGCCTCACAGCTCGATTTGAGTCCGCGTGAAAGCGCCTGGGGACCTTCTCTTCATCGGGATATAGCCCTTCCCGGCTTGACCGATCTGATCTAATACCGTTTTTGCACCATTGGCGAAAGGAATTCAATATGACAAGTGTAAGACGATTATTAAATTTGGCCGCAGTAATGATTTTTGTCATCACGCTTTATCAAACCGCGTTTGCTGAAGAAAATGATTTTGTTGCACTATTTAACGGTGTCGATTTATCCGGCTGGGTAAATGTCAATTGTGCGCCGGAAACCTGGAGTGTTCAGGACGGTCTTATCCATTGTACCGGAATACCGACAGGCGTGCTTCGCAGCGATAAAATGTATGAGAATTATATTCTCGAGTTGGAATATCGTCATATGGTACACGAAGGCAATTCGGGATTGTTTATTCATTCGGATCCTCTGCCGATTACGGGTCAGCCCTTTACCCGAGCTATTGAAATCCAGATACTGACCGATCGCAACACCGACAATTATACCAGTCATGGCGATATCTTTGGCATTCAGGGCGCCACCATGTCTCCGGATCCTTTACATCCGGACGGTTGGATGCGTTCTCTACCGCAGGAACGTCGCGCCAATCCCACCGGAGAATGGAATCACTATCGAGTTGAAAGTCGCGATGGTTCGCTGACCCTCGCCGTCAACGGCAAGATCGTCACCCGCGCCTACCATTGTAATCCGCGCAAAGGGTATATCTGTCTCGAGTCCGAAGGCGGAGTGATAGATTTCCGCAATATCCGCATCAAATCCCTGCCCGAAACCCATCCTCCGATCGAGGTGACGGCCCTGGAAGCGCAGGGATTCCGCTCCCTCTATAATGGCGTGGATTTACGTGGTTGGAAACAGGTCGACGGCAACAAAGACCATTGGAAGGCCAATGATTGGGTTTTGGAATATGACGGCAAAAGTGAAGCTGAGGGCGAAGATAAACATTTATGGACGGAACAGGAATTCAAAAATTTCATTTTGATCGTGGATTGGCGTCAGCCCAGAGAACCAAAAATCAATAAACTGCCGGTCGTGCTGCCTGATGGTTCGACGCTGCGGGATGCCGACGGTGCAGAAGTGCTGATTCCGATCAAAGACGCCGGCGACAGCGGGATTTATTTACGGGGATCATCAAAAAGCCAGGTGAATATTTGGAATTGGCCGGTTGGCTCCGGCGAAATCTGGGGCTATCGCGTTGATGAGAGCCAGCCGCCTGAGGTGCGTCGAGCCGCAACGCCGATTCAGAATGCCGATCATGCCGTCGGCGAATGGAACCGTTTTGAAATCACCGTTCAGAATGAGCTGGTGACCGTAAAAGAAAATGGGAAATTGGTCATCAACCAGGCTCGCCTCATCGGCATGCCTGAAAAAGGGGCGATCGCCCTGCAGCATCATGGCGATCCCATTCAATTTGCGAACATTTATATCAAGGAAATTGATTAACCAAACACAGGATGATCAATATCTTGTTCGTCAGTCCAGCCATCCTGATCACTTACATAAACTAGAGAGGTGACTTCATGAACAGTCAGTTGATATTCAAAAAAATGATAACCCTGGCATCGATATTGTCGTTGGTCGGATTCGTCTACGCCGTAGATCAGTCAAACGCAACCCGATCCGTTCCCCCAACAATTGCTTGGGAATCATTCACCTATCCGGAAAGTGATCTGTCGGGTCAGGGAGACGCGAATAATGGCTGGGTAGGCCCTTGGGAAGCAGTCAACGGCGAGATTTATGTCATTGAAGGCGCCATCAGCCCAGACTCGATCGGGAATCACATTGAGACCTTTGAAGACAATCCCGGCGGTGAAGTCGGTTATTTCCGCTATCTGGCTGATCTTTGGCCCGATGATGGACAATCGTATTGGATTGGATTCTATTTTCAGCGTCTCGATGACGGTACGCTTAAAAGCTGGGGAGGTCTATCGCTGTTCCTGGATGCCAGCGAACTGTTATTCATGGGAAGTCCCTGGCAAACCGGCGCCATTGGTATTGATTGCACTGGAATGACCGGTACTCGCTTCAGCACTGTTCCGGATCTTGATCTGGCATGGATAGTAGTCAAATTGGAAATGAATGGAAGCGCCGATCCGGATTCTGCTTTTTTATGGGCCAATCCGGATCCAACCGTCGAACCTGTTAAGGCCAATTCAGACGTCCGCGGCGCCTGGAACGGCAGCGGCGGATTCAACCGAATCCGACTCGGCAATGACACGGGATACTCTCTCGCCTACGATGGCATCCGCATCTGCACCGATTTCAGCATGTTGACGCAGGACTTGACCGGGGTCAAAGAGTCGCCGGAAAGCATGCCGATGGAGATGTCATTGCTGCAAAATTATCCCAATCCCTTTAATCCGATCACGACGATTCAATTTAATCTCTCCAAGCCATCCGCAGTGACCTTGTCCGTTTATACAATGACGGGAGAAACAGTCGCCACATTAATTTCCGGTTTTCAGCCCGCCGGGCAGTTTTCATACACCTGGAATGCGGGTGACCTCCCCAGCGGAATCTATTTCGCGCGGCTTCAGTCGGGCGAACAATCGAAATCGATCAAGCTTTCACTGCTGAAATAACGGCAGGCCTACTTTTTCAAATGGTAGGCCTACTTTTTCAAACGGTAGGCCTACTTTTTCAAACGGTAGGCCTACTTTTTCAAACGGTAGGCCTACTTTTTCAAACGGTAGGCCTAC
>RPQV01000224.1 GCA_003818595.1 Calditrichota bacterium | reverse complement strand
GGAGTGCAAGAAGAGCACTTGCTGCTATCTATCCAGGACGCACGTGATGTCTACTTGACCTTGGGAGAACCCAAGGACTGGGAGATTCTCTGGGTGCGGTTGACCGAGGAAACCGGTCAGGCGCCTCCACAGTCGGTGAGGCTTGGCTTCGAGCCGTCATGGTATCCGAAAGGGTACTTCTCAGCGTTGTGCGACTGCATGTGCTTTCCGCGCTGGCACGGTACTGATGAAGCGGGCACGCTTTTCGCCGACTATCACGCCCGGTTGAACGCGCATGGGTTATTCGAGTCGCAAAACGACGCGGTTGATTTCATTCGGTTCTACGTTTCCCTCGACTGGAGGGAAACCGGGGACTACTCAGTCGTTGAGGTGTATTCACTGTCCGACGCATTCTATGAACACCTTATACATCCTGTGCGCTATTCTATCACCGGACAGTCGACAGAATTGCTCGCAGGCAGCCTGCCTGGAATGACTTGGGACATTCATCTCGAACGAGTTGCGAGGGACCGTAAGATCGTCGGCATCAAGGTGCTCAGGGATATCACGGACATGGGCCTCGCCGAGGCAAAAGCAGTAGTGGAAGGTCTTCCGAAGACTGTCGCAGTCGTCTACCTGGGTGATGTGGAATCGCTCAGGCAGCAGTTGTTCGAAGGAGGCTTCGTCTTTCATATCTCTGCCCATGTGTAGCAAGAGAGACTTATTGCCTAACGAATAAGCGTTAAACCCGACGCGATAGCGTCGGCGTGCAACGCGTGGTTGGACCAAGCCTCCTGGGAAGCGGTATTGGAAATTTCACAGCGATGATTTTCTAGAATTTTTTGGAGGAAACGAGGAGAGCTCAGGCCTGATATGGTGCTCTTGAATTGTTTGCAGAGAAATATTGAACATGATCGATGAGCCGGAAGAGCATCAGAAAATCGACTGGCGCGACTTGTATTGTCTGGTGACGGGAATTGATTTACGGGTGTCAAAGTCCGCAGTGCAGAATCGGACATATGACGGCAGTCGGCTTGATGATTTCCGATGTTCATGCGCCTCCGCAGATGAACTGAAAAGCCGGCTGACACAATTTTGAGATATCATGGATCGAGGGCAGGGAAATGTAGGCCCGGATGGAAAATCAAAGGATAATGCGAAATTGAATAACAGCAAAAAACAGCATTCTGAACCCTGCAGCGGTCGGATTCTTTTAAATTGCAATGTCGGTGTCATTATCAATGAAAAATGTTAGCCATGATATTTCTCTTGAATGGATGTAATATCACCATCATAATAACCAGATTACGACTAGCTCTCGAAATCATGTGAGTTTGAAAAATGAATTATAATAATTGCAACGACGATAAAGTATTCATTCATAGCACACTTGAAAGTGGTGAGGATTTTTATATCAAAGATCGCTGGAAGCGGCAGTATCATTTCAAGATTGCATCTTTTCTAGTTCCACCAGGAATCATGATAGAGGCTCTCGAAGTCAGGAAAGACAATTCTTCAGGACATCAATTTAGGATATTGTCTGAATGGGATGCAGATATAGACGCTGCTACGAAAAAACTTGAGACAATAATTAAAAATAAAATCAACAAGAGGCACCTTAAACGTCGCCATGGTCAGTGGGAAATTGAACAATACAAGACTGTTGAGGGACGAATTGAATATATTAATGATCCTTCAAGAACAGAATTTGATAGAGTATTTGTAATCGACGGAAATGAAATTTCGATTGAAGATTTTGTGAAAATGCTTGAATGCTATGAGGGTTGGAGCTTTCAATTCAAAATTGTAGATTCTTGTGATGAAAACAACATTATTCCGCCAGGAGACTGATAGAGGTCTAATTGTTTTTATTGAGTATTGGCAAATCTAAATTAATTGAAGATTACCCAAACTATACAAAGGGACCGTGTGTTATGCTTTTGCATAAGGATATAGATAATAATCCAATACATGTGGTATGGGGAATTCCCAAAGGGCAATCATCACCTGCAGTTATTGTTACAGCATACAGACCAGACCCAAGTAGATGGAGTGATGATTTTTTAAGGAGAAAATATTGAATGAAAGGCGCCATACAAAATTGATCCATGAAGGCAAGTATATTGCTGAAGTAGGTGTTGAATTGCTTGAAGACGATAATGGATGGTCTCCATATATTTCTGCCGAAGAAGCAAATAAATTAGATATGATTCGAGATGCTCTTAAACATGGAGATATAAAGAAGGCATCTCAATCAGCCCGATTTTTCAGTCTTACCCCCATCGCAGTTTAACTGTATTCGGCGAACCCGAGCATTGACCAGATGCAGCCCACCCCTCGCTTCTCTACCACCGCTGCATTAGTCATGCGTAGGCGTTAAAGAGCAACAGAGAACTCACCTTCTCACTTTAATCATAAATCCTAATCATGGCAGATCGCTGCGAATCAAAGAATAATACCCTGCTCGTTCATCAGTATCTTTTTCTGACTACAGCCTTATCGCTCTTTATCGAGACAAAAGCCGGGAACCCAACCTTGTTCCCCCTTTTCATTAACGACCCAACACCATCCCATCACTTCTTTTCTTATCTGCAGGATTTCATTCGGCGTAACTGTCAGTTCGGCGGAACAATAGTCATCGAGAAATAATGCGTGATCCTCATCTTCCACCTGCAGCAGAATCTGCGGCGCCCAACAGCTCCTTCCGTCTTGAGAAGAACACCATGTCCAGCCTGGCCAATCACTGTCGGTTTTTTCACATTTGACGTGATCACCCGTCTTGAAGCAGATTGCATGCGCATAACTCGCCTGCCATGCTTTAATGATGCGAATTCTGATCCCAGGTTCGAAATGAGATTTCATCCATTGTCCTTGCTTGACCTAAAACGTTCCGACGCTTTTCAGCGCGGAACGCTGAAAAGGTCACCACGAATTGCTTTTGATCAAATCGATCAGATCATCCACAGTGGTAAACGCCAAGGCGACTACCGTATCCGCAGCGCCATAATAGATCGCCAAACGGCCGGTGGCGCTGTCGCACAATGTGGCGCAGGGGAAAACAACATTCGGCACATCGCCGACGCATTCATAGAGTGTGCGCGGATTGAGGATATAAGGTTTGGCGCGTCCGATGACCTTCCAGGGTTTTTCGAGATCGAGCAATGCCACGCCGGCGCTGTAAACATAGCCGCTGCATGACTGCAGCACACCGTGATAAATGAGCAGCCAGCCTTCCGATGTTTCCAGCGGAACCGGACCGCCGCCGATTTTGGTGTATTGCCAAGAGTCGCCTTTCGGCCCCATCACCCAGCGATGGTTGCCCCAGTAATGCATGTCGGGACTTTCGCTGTAAAAGATATCGCCGAATGGCGTGTGGCCGCTGTCCGATGGGCGGCTGATCATGGCATAGTGGCCGTTGATGCGGCGCGGGAACAGCACGCCGTTGCGGTTAAAGGGTAAAAAGGCATTCTCATGCTGATGGAATACCTTAAAATCTAGAGTCCATGCCAATCCGATCGTCGGACCGTGATAATAATTGCACCAGCTCACCCAATAACGATCTTCGATCCAGACCACTCGCGGATCGTAGCCGTAGACAAAATTGCCCACCTCCGGATCATCGCACTCAAATTGCAGCGGCTGAGGATCGATCGTCCACTTGAGCGCGTCCCTGCTGAACGCGCGATGCAGTCTCATCTGACGAATGGTGTTGTCGACGCGAAAGACACCGGCGAATTCGCCATTGTAAGGCACCACGGCGCTGTTGAAAACACTGTTGGAAAACGGCAATATATCGCGCGGGACGACCGGATTGTTGCTGTACCGCCAGACGATTTCGCTGCTGCCCGCGGGGCGATCCTGCCACGGGATATTGGGTAGAGGGGGAATACCATTGATTTTAGTTTTCATATAGCCCTTTCAACATATTTGGTTGATATTTTAAAATATTCGCACATCAAAAGTCCGATTACTGATCGGCACACCAATCAATATCCCGGCAATTCGTCGGCTACAGAGTCGGAAGCCGTGCCGTGAAATCGTTTTTTCGCTTCTTCGAGCATGGCCGCAGTTGCGGTGGCGCCGACGCGGGTGACGCCCAAAGATTTGACATGCAGAAGATCGTCCAGGTTGCGCACGCCGCCCGCTGCTTTCACCTGAATCTCTGGAGCTGAATGGGCACGCATAAGCTTGAGATCGTGTTCAGTCGCACCGCGATAGTTATAATTGCCGTCCGCTGTCTTGATAAATCCGTATCCGGTGGAGGTTTTCACAAACTCCACACCGAGACGGCTGCAGATCTGGCATAATCTGATTTTGAGTTCATCGTCCGGCAGATAGTCGTTTTCAAAAATGACCTTGAGGATGGCATGATGACGATGACAGGCAGCGAGCACGGCGCCGATTTCCTGTTCTACATAATCCCATTCTTTCCCCAGCACCTTGCCGATGTTGACGACCATGTCGATCTCCACGGCGCCATCGATGCAGGCGCGTTCGGTTTCGGCGACTTTGATATCGGCCGTCGAATTTCCATGCGGAAATCCGATGACTGTGCCGACGAGCACATCACTGCCTTTCAGCCATTCAGCCGCCTGCCTGACGGCATAGGGTTTGATGCAGACCGAGGCAACATGATATTTTTTAGCCGTTTCGCATCCGGCCTTGAGTTGTTCATCGGTCATGGTCGGATGAAGCAGAGAATGATCGATCATTTTTGCGAGTTCAGCTATTGGATCCATTGGTTCTCCTATTATTCTTTCGATGGGATAATATAATCAATGTCAGGCGAAAATAAAAGACGATGTATCATAAAAGTAATAGAAGAAGAGTCGTGCCGCCAAGACCGCAAAGAAACAGTTCATTTTCCGTCCTCTCCGACTCCTGCACAAGGAGACGAAATTCAATAACCTCGTACCAAGACGCAATGAATCAACCCGTCAATTCCTCTGCGCCTCGGCGTTAATCCATAAATTCGCCTAATCCGAGATACAGACCTTTTTCATCGTCAGAATCACGGATTAAACGGATTAAAGGATTTCGCAGAACTGCAGTGGCAGTGAATTCATCATCTGAATCATTTTTTAAATCTTATTCTCGATTTGGGAAATATCCCCGAGCCGGCGGATGACCACCGTTTTTTCATCGCGTTGGAAAAAATGCCAGAAAGAGTCGACAATTTTCTGCAGGAAAACGAAATCATGGCTGACCAGGAGCAGTGTGCATTCGCAGCTTTTGAGCACGCTTTCGAAACAGATCATCGAGGGCAGGTCAAGATGATTGGTGGGTTCGTCCATGATGATTATTTGCGGATTCATCAAAATGCCTTCCGCCAGCATCAATTTACGCACTTCGCCGGGCGTCGGCAGTTCTGTCTGCAGCACTCTTTCCGGTTCTGAACCCAGGCGACTGATGAGGGTCATCAACCTGCCGATTTCTTCGGAATTGAGGCTTTTTAATCGCGCCAGAATTTTACCGGAAACTGAAACGCTGATCTCCTGGGGGATGTAGATCAATCTTTTATGTCGCTGCACCATCCGCTGGTAAATATGCTGAATACAAGTGCTTTTCCCGTTGCCGTTGTCACCGATGATGCCGATTTTATCATGCGGCGATATCATCAGTTCCGGAGTGATAAGCGTCTTTTCTCCTCCCAGAGAGATCGTTGTCTCGGGAAAAATGAACGGAACCGGATGCCCGGCTTCTTTTATGCGCGAAGTAATTCCAATCGGAGGCTGCTTTTTTCGGCTCATCGATTTTTTTTGCGTTTCAATGCGCTCCAATTTTACGTGCAGTCGATCATAGATTCGGCCTTGAGCAGCGTCCTTGCCGGTGAGCCGTCCCAGGTCAATCTTGGCTTTGGCGTCATGATCCGAAGGCGCTATATATCTTTTTGAACGTTGCTTTTCCGCCAGTTGAGCCTTGGCTTTTTGTTTCTGCACCTGAGCAGTGAGGTGTTTGGCCTGCAGTTTTAGAGCGTCATAGGCACGCTGCTGCGCCGTCTCTTCCTTTTCTCTCTCTTCCTGAGCGATGGAGTAACCGCAGCCGCGAAGATCGACGGCCGGAGGAACAACAAAGAGTGTTTGCGCGCACAGGTCGTCCAGAAACTGTCGGTCGTGACTCACCAACAGTCCGATTCC
>RPQV01000223.1 GCA_003818595.1 Calditrichota bacterium | reverse complement strand
TGATATTATAGGCCGTGATGATGAGATGATCACGATCGATCACCTCATAGACCGTCCTCCAACCCCACGGCGGGGTGCCCGGCGCGACATCATATTTTCCCAGAACGAAAAATCCCCGTTCCGTTGCCTCGCCCTCTGAAAACATGATCGCATAATTCATATGAAAATCGTCAACCCAGGATACCTGGAAACGTTTGGTCACCGAATTGAAGGCGATCAATTCCTCGCCATGGCGCGGTTTCCCCTGAAGGGAGGATTCATATTCGTGACGAAAGAAAAATCCGTCGAGTACGGGGGATATACGGCCCGAAATCCTGGACTCGTCAGCCAGTTTACCCGGCTCGAACCAAGTACGACAGGTCCCTTCCCACGAACCGATCAGCGATTGCAGCAGTTCTTTCTCCATATTCTCGTCTCCTTTCCCAGTTGCAGTTTCATCTTTGGCGCTGTCCTGAGCAAAAGTTGCAGGCGGGAATGCCGTTATGATGCACATCATCAGCAGAGCGCTCCAAATCATTCTTTGATACATATCTCCTACTCCTGCGGTTGACCTGATATTCGACACTCATTCAATCGACCGAATAACGTATTAATCATTATCGGCGTTTTTCTGCTGTGCACAATGTTTTTTCAGCGGTTAAATCATGCATATAACATCCGAAAAACATTCTGATCACGGGTGTTATTCCATAACTGGATTCATCAGGATTATCGAACCTTGGCCATCATAGATATCACAGCAAAAATGCGTATTGTGATATATGGCTGACGGGAATAGTTCGAGACCAAAATCACCTTGCTTTTTTTCCATTATATCGTATATTTGCTGCAAAGGGTTCAAATTGTTCTTTTCGATCAAAATCAAAATTCACCGTTTGATTTTACTGGGCAGTCAATCGGGGCGGCATGATGAAACGATCAAAAAAAGACCTCCCTTATTTTTTAATCATTCTACTGTTGTCCGTATATTCCCCTTCATTCCCGGCTCGTTTTCACTATTCCTCACCCGAAGAATTAAAATTTGAACATTTTTCCGTTGCAGACGGAATGCATGCAAACACTATAAGAGCTATTTTGCAGGATCATCTTGGCTTTCTATGGTTCGGCAGTAATAACTGTCTTATTCGTTATGACGGTTATAATTTTGTCAAGTATTTTATCATTGACAGCACTCGAAGCGACATACATACAGCCGTCATCTTTGATCTCAGCGAAGATGATCTGGGCAATATTTGGATATTGACGAGATTTCACGGAGTCAAAAAATGGGATCGCGCAACAGGAATTTTTAAAAACTTTGATGATGAAAATAGGCCACATGAAAAGAGGAGCTCGAAGGAAACCTTAGCTGGAATTCTCGACAGCCGTGGCAATCTATGGTATATCGCACATTATCCATCCGGCAAATGGCCGCTGGAAAAAATGAATACCAGGACAGAACGAGTGGCGCGATACTTGTTCAATCCTGATGACAACACCTCAATCAGCGCCAATCAAATCATGGTCGTACGCAACAGCTGGTTTTATCTCCCGGCGATTTATGAGACTCGCGAGGGAGAAATCTATGTCGGCACTTTTGACGGGGGACTCAATCTCTACGTTCCTCAAAGCGACGCTTTCATACGATTTCAGCATGATCCCGATGATCCAACCAGCCTGAGCGACAATTGTATAACATCCATTTTTGAAGACAGCCGCGGGAATCTATGGGTGGGGACGGATGGCGGTCTGAATCGATTCAACAAGGATGAAGGCTCGTTTGAAAGATTCCTTCATGATCCCGATAATCCATTTTCCATCGCCAATGACGTCTGCTATGCGGTTTATGAAGACAAAAGGCACCGCTTGTGGATTTCGGTCGGGGGTGGTCTGGATTTATTTGATGAACAGAGCAGGACATTCAGTCATTATAATCCCATCGAAGGTGATCACGAATCTCAATATTTTGAAAAATACATCCCTTTCTACGAAGACGATATTGGCATGTTGTACATCTTAAGTGATGGCCAATATCCGAGTATATTTGTCTTCAATCCCCAAGACGAAACTTTTTCCCGCTATGCGGAGGACACGAACAAGGAGAACAGCCTGCGCGCTATTAATTTTGATTCTTACGCCCATGACCGCTCCGGCGTCATTTGGATCGGCACAGAGGTGCGGGGACTCAACAAGCTGGACCCTCAAGTTCAGCAGTTTCAAAATTTCATTTTGTCCTCCGTCGATGAAAATTCGCTCGGCAGCAATAACGTACAAGTCATTTATCAATCGCCCATTGACTCGGAACGTGTGTGGATCGGCACCATGGGTGGAGGTTTCGATCAATATAATGTCGCAACTCATCAATTTGCCAATTACAAGATTCGACCGGACAATCCGCGCAATTTGGTCGAGAATACGGTTTCAGGCATCTGCCAAGATGCCCAGGGCTGCTTGTGGATCGGCACTGGACAAGGGATGGCCCGATGGTACAAGGGCAAACTATTATCCTTTTATAGACATGATCCAAATGATCCGTCAACGATTGCCGGCGACGTTGTCTGGAGTATCTTCTCAGATTATCTGGGACAGATATGGTCCACTTCCTTGGAGGGCGGCTTGAACTTGTATCACCCCGAAAATGATTCCTTTGAACGATTCCTCAACGACCCCGAAGACAGTACTACGATTTCAACAAATTCATATCTATGGCATATTTTTGAGGACAATAACCGTGAACTATGGATCGCCTCGAACTATGGTTTGAATAAATTCAATCGCGACCAGCACAATTTTACAAGATATCTCGGCGACTATAACATTATTTGTACCTATGTGGATCAGGACAATAAATTCTGGCTAAGCGCTCAAGGTCGCGGGCTGGTCATTTTCAATCCTGCTGACGGCAGTCACGAGCTTGTCACCACAGAACAGGGGTTGCCTGATCAGAACATCCAGGCCATTGTCGAAGACAGGGGCTTTTTATGGATGTCCACCTTTGCCGGAGTGGTCAAATGTGATCCCCAAAACCGAACCTTCGTCCTATTTGACGAACGGCACGGATTACCGGCCAAGACATTTTCACAGGCTGTTGGGAAACTGCGCAACGGTCAGATTTGGATGGGCACCTATGACCACGGCATCATTGCATTTGATCCCGCACGGTTGCGCTATAATACAATTCCCCCGCAAGTCGTGATCGTGGATTTCAAGCTGTTCAATAAATCCGTCAAGCCGGGTCCGCAGTCCCCCCTGGCTGCTGATATAAGCGTCACCCGCGAAATCCATCTCAAACACTGGCAGAACGACCTGACTTTCGAGTGTGCCGCCTTGCACTTCAAGCATCCGGCGAAAAACGAGTATTCATTTTGGCTTGAAAACTATGATCCGGAGTGGCATAAGGCCGGAACAAGCCGCATCGCCACCTACACTAATCTTGATCCCGGAGAATATGTCTTTCATGCCAAAGCGGCCAATTGCGACGGCGCCTGGAACGAAGAAGGTCATTCGCTTTACCTTGTCATTCACAAGCCGTGGTATGGCACAATTGCCGCCTATTGTATGTATCTGATCACAAGCGTGATGATTCTCTACCTGATTTTGAAAAGCCGGCTTCGGCGAGTAACCTTGAGGAATGAGCTGCACCTGCAGCACATTGAAACAAAAAAACTGCAGGAAATCGACCAGATGAAAACCCGCTTTCTCGCGAATATATCCCATGAGTTCCGTACACCATTGACATTAATTTTAGGCCCAATCAACAGATGGCTGAAAATATCAAAATCCAAAGAATTGGCAGCGGATTTGAATGTGATCCGCAAAAGTGCGCAACGTCTTTTGCGACTGGTCAATCAATTGTTGGAGCTGTCAAAAATTGAAGCGGGCAAATTGACGCTGCAGACTCGGTGTGCTGATCTTGTATCGTTTACCAATCGAATTGTGCAGACTTTGGAATCACAGGCAAAACTCAAACAGATCGAACTGCACATACACGTACTAAATGATCGCATCCAAGTTTATTTCGATGCTGAAAAAATTGAAAATGTCCTGTACAATTTGATCACCAATGCGTTGAAATTCACACCAAATGGCGGTCGTGTTGATGTGAACATACAAACGGTGAAGGAACCATTATCCTTTAGTGGAACCAATGCCTTCCCGGACGGCGCGATCAAGATATCGGTTCAGGATACCGGCATTGGAATTTCTTCAGATCAGTTGGAATCCATCTTTGATCGTTTTTATCAAGTTCGTGACAACCGTCCCTATTCTGATTCCGGCACCGGCATTGGATTATCGCTGGCAAAAGAGTTGGTGGAAATGCATCACGGCCGAATCGTGGTGAAAAGCGAGTTGAATTCGGGATCGACGTTTACAGTCTACCTGCCTCTGGGACGAAAACACCTGCGGGAATCCGAAATATCCCCTGCAGATGAATATCACGTCACGGAACCTGCCGCCGATTTCCTCCCGACAGACTCATCTACGCTCTCTCAGGGTAAAATTGCCTCGTCAGCGCCTACCATTCTGGTGGTTGAAGACAATGATGATCTACGCGCATTCATCAAAGCCATTTTAGGCCGTGAGTACCGGTTGAGTGAAGCCCACAATGGCCGCGATGGCTTTGAGCAATCCATCGCTCACATTCCGGATCTTGTCATTTCCGATGTCATGATGCCGGAGATGAACGGATTTGAATTATGCGCCAAAATAAAGACAGATGAGCGCACAAGCCACATCCCCATCATACTGTTAACGGCGCGGGCGGATGTGCAGAGCAAAATACATGGATTGGAAACCGGCGCAGATGATTATCTCATTAAACCGTTCAACGAAATGGAACTTGTCGTGCGGGCGCACAATTTGATCACGCAACGTGAAAAGCTGCGCCAGCGCTTTCGTCGCGACATTCTCATACCTTTTCAGAGTATCGCGATCACCTCAGCAGACGAACGGTTCCTGCAGCGTGCTGCCGAAATCATTTATGCCGAACTTTATTCTTCATTGAATCCGGAATTGTTGAGTCACAAGCTCGGCCTGAGCCGCTCGCAGCTGCATCGAAAGCTGAGAGCTCTTGTTAATATGTCTGCTTCCGAATTCATCCGCTCGATTCGCTTGCGCCGTGCGGCTGAATTGCTGCAGCAGAATTGGGGTTCGGTCTCGGAAATCGCATTTGAGGTTGGATTCAGCAATCCGGCATTTTTCAGCCGCCATTTTCGCTCACAATTCGGCTGCTCGCCGCGAGATTACAAAGTGAAAAGATAGAAGAAAATTAGGGACTGCAAAAAGTAAACAACTGCTGCACCAGTGCAAATATCCTGTAAAATTCACGCCAAGGCACAGAGACCGTAAAGGTCTACCAAGGGGGATAAAATCTTGACATTCCTCAGCATTCCTTATAATCATGAGAACCTCCCCATGATCCTGGCGATGCAACAGGCAGACAAGTAATTGCAACAATGATGGTTGAATTATTCCAGCCTCCTGGCTATAATAAAACAGTATTCCTTTCAAAGGAGGTCAAAATGAAAGCGTGTACCTTCATTCTCAGCATGGCTTTTCTCTTCGGCCAAACGCTCATGGCCGGGCAGCCTGAATCGATCAGATGGGGTTATGAATCCAGTCTTTTTTTTCTGAACGGCAACGGTGAATATTCCGATGAATCGCCGGGGCAGTCAATTTTGGGAGATCAGGTCACCTATCGTGACTATCACTCCAACGGTGGAGATGAGCGAAGGCTGTGGGTTTTTCCAGACGGTACGGCGCATGCCATTTATTTTGCGCGTACCAAAAGCAATGACAACAACACCAATTGCACCTATTATGTCTACAGCAAAGATTTTGGCGAATCCTTCACCAATCCCAAGCGCGTCGAGTCGATCAGCACCCACTTCCCCTCTCTGGCGGTAACTCCCAACGGACGTGCAGTCATAGCTTCGCACACATTTGTGGGCAATAAAATAAAGGTGCATATAGCGGTTGACACCGGCGCCGGCGCAGGGGATTTTCAAGAGTTTATTCCACCGGATAATCCGCAGGATTATGGTTGTCCATTTGTCCGGGCGCCCCTCGATTCACACATCATATTCTGGGCAAAGTCTCACATAAATCTCGAACCGCGGTGGAACGCATTCAATCCAAAAGACGGCACGTTTCTATTCGATGAACATCAGATCG
>RPQV01000222.1 GCA_003818595.1 Calditrichota bacterium | reverse complement strand
TGCAGCACTACTTTTTCGTGCATCCATCAAACATGAGCAACCGAGTCCGCTCAATACTACCTGCCATTTGAATAAATTTTTAATTCTAATCAGAATCATGAACAACATTTAAAATTGCTTTTGGGTGCTTGGCGGCGATCATTAACAGAACTTTAGCGGGGCCTTCAGGCTTTCTTCGACCTTGCTCCCAATTTCTGAGAGTTGCAACACTGATTCATAACAATTGAGCAAATTTTTCCTGAGTTAGTCCATAGTGTTTTCTGATCGCTTGGACATCAGGTTTGTAAAAATTGTAACTACGCGAAGGTTTTGTATCTCCTCTAACAATGGCGCCACCTTCTTTAATACTGTTCATCAATTCTTCAAATAATTCATTTTTCATTTAATTCAAGCTCCACTATATTTCTAAGAGATTTCAACTGAGCATTAGTTAGGTCAACTGATTCGTTTTTATCGAATGCAAATAGCATTAATAAAGTATTTTTACCTGCACAAAATTTTATACTTTTAGCAAACCGCGGAACCCCCTCGCCGCATAGTACGATTCAGCGCCGTTGTGATAGACAAAGAC
Organism: Calditrichota bacterium; assembly: GCA_003818595.1. Classification (GTDB taxonomy): domain Bacteria; phylum Zhuqueibacterota; class Zhuqueibacteria; order Residuimicrobiales; family Krinioviventaceae; genus Fontimicrobium. Next base: position 5,599 of record RPQV01000222.1, on the reverse strand, counting down.
ATGATCGTAGCGACGATCACAAAAGAGCGCGCCGCCGAGTTTTCTAATCTCTGCTGGCGTTTTCACCCAGCTCGACGTTTTGGTATCAAACTTACCGAGTTTCTGCAGCTCTCGATATTGTTCTTCCGTTAAAAGTTCAATGCCCATCGCGGCGGCCAAATCAATGGCGCTGTTTACCGGTTTATTTTCTTTCCTCGACTCCAGCGCTGCGCGGTCGTAGCAAAGACTTCTACGGCCTGCAGGAGTTTCCGCTGAACAATCGTTAAAAATGTAGTCGCCTGTCTGGTCATCGTAACCCACAACATCCGGTTCTCCGCCCGTTCTTTCCATTTCGTTGAGCGACCACAGTTTTTCAGGATCCGCTTCCAGCTTTGCCCGCACTCGAACCCATTCGAGACCCTTATGGCGGTTCATGTTTTTCTCAAAACGGGCCTGCAATAGGCTGAGCAGCGCTTCACGTTGTTCTGCATTCATCTCTTTTATGCTTTTCATCCCAATTATTACCTTTCTGGTCTTATTCGTCGGCTTTTGCTCGTCCGGCTTTCTAACAGAAGGATACGACCATCATGAAAAGGATCATTATTTCAAATCGCGGATATTGTACTCGACATCCTTTATTTCAATTTTGCCATAGGTAAAGTCGCCGTCGGGATAATGCCAAATCGCTTCGCCAAAAGCCGGCAGATTGTAGCCGTTGAGAATTTGATAACGGGATATAGGCGTCGACCAGGTGTATTTCTTCATATCCGCAACCGCCATTCGATCTTCAGAGACAAAATTGACAAGCTGTCCCTCGGCGTTAAAATAAAGAACCGCTGTAATGGAAATGCCGTTGTTCGTGAAGGTCGCATGGACTGATTGTTCATCAATGATCTGCCATTTGATTCTTGGATCGATCAAGGTCGCCGGAGCGAACAAACACATATCATTGAACAGCGTGACCGTATCCGCCACATATGCCACGTCGCCCGTGAGCTTGATCACCGAGAGCATCCCAAAAAGCCGCACATCCATCATCGCGGATTTGTCTTTATAGCGGTGGTAACCCGGCACGGTCATCCCGAACATTTTGCCCTTCATAAAGAACAGTCGCGTCGGTTCGTCGCAAAAGTTGTATTGTTCAGAGGTGAAGGGAAAATAGTCTTTGCCTTTATCGCGCATTTCACCGGCCAACAGCACCCGCATATTGGCAACTCTGGGCTTGCCGATGACGCCCGCGTAGATCAAATAACGTCGCACCGCCTCCGGCAAGGACTGAATATCCGCTTCGGTTATGATTTCCGTCGCTGCAGATTGTGATCGCTGCAGACTTGATTGCACATCCAGTCTGTAACCGCGCTCAAAGAGAAAACTTCCCATATTCAAAAGGGCGACGATTAAAATGAGAAGATTGGGAATGGTGCCGAATTTCGCATCTTTCCAGAATGTGATGATGAGAATTTGCGAGAGGAGCACTGCCGCAAGGCCAATCGCCCACCAGTAATCATTTTTGAAGGCAAAGGCGATGACGGCGGCGACAAACAATAATGCGGTCATCAACCACAGAATGCCGAGGGGGCGGCTAATGCTCTGCGTCAGTTCATTGATTTTGGCGAGCTGGAAGGCTTTTAAAAAGCCCAGCAGGTGAATCAATCCATGAATGACTATGATTGCGATGAAACCTATTTTTGCCATTTTGTTCTCCTAAATGGGGTAGATATTGCAAACCGATTAACGAAAAGCCTTAATGGTGCGCACCGGAAAAATGCCTTGCGCACCTTGTACTCTGTACGAAAACCGCTAATGTTTGAGCTGCGGCAGCAAAGTGCGCATCCGTTACAGGCGTTTGTTGGCGCTGTATCCGATCACTAAAATAGAAATATTCAAATTGCTTTTCTCATAATAACACACTAAATTAGTGTACACATATAAAGTGAAGGGAAAGTTACCATGTTGAAAAATATTACATTGAGTGCCGAAGAGGAACTCATACAAAAAGCACGGCAGAAGGCCCAACAAGAGCGGACAACATTGAATGAAACATTCCGTCATTGGCTAAGACAATATGTAAACGCTGGTATACACAGTTCTGAATATGAATCCTTGATGAAATCATTGAATTATGCTCAACCCGGAAAAACTTTTTCAAGGGATGAATTAAATGAAAGATAAATATTTTCTCGACACGAATATCATTATATACGCATTTGATCATGTAAACCCGTTGAAACAGCAAAAAGCCAACCAGCTTATTAAAACAGCATTGATAGAAAACAAAGGGTGTATCAGTTATCAGGTTATCCAGGAATTCTTAAACGTTGCTACTAAAAAATTCACCACACCACTCTCTGCTCTTGATTGTCAACGGTACCTTGATTCTGTACTCCAGCCGCTGTGTCAAATATTTACCAGCATTGATCTCTACCATAAAGCGTTGGATTTGATGCAAAGGCGGCAATATTCATTTTATGACTCATTAATTCTTGCTGCTGCACTTCAAGCTGATTGCAAAATTCTTTATTCAGAAGATCTACATCATAAACAGTCGATCAATTCCCTTACTATTTTAAATCCATTCCTATAATGCGCGAACAAGTTGATCACTGGATGGAACAGCATAAAACTTAAAAAACAACATAACCTTCTATCACCTCAAAAACTGCCATAATTTATCTTGTTGTTGTCAACAGTTTCTCTTTAACCTCGGGCATTTCTCTCATTACTTCCATCAGTATCTCAATTGGTTTAGGCATTGGCGAGCGTCCATTTCCCAATCCTGCAAAGTACAAAGTTTTCCACCATTTGCTTCCGCCAGCAGCTTTTGTATTAGTCTTTATTCTTCTTTTCGAATTTTCTATAGTCGCTTTGCTCTTAATTTTAACAAAACTTCTTCAGACATGTATTTAATATCTCGAGAGCCATTATCTGATATTGTTGTGACTTTGTATTTATTGGAATGATCCGGGTATATTCTCCTTTTGCTCCGGCGCCACCAGTGCTTTTATTAGGTCGCCTGTATTTGGATTTATTATTAAATCAAATTGTAGCTCTTTATCAAGTATACGGCAATTTGTCAAACTTGGTCATAAACTTGAGCGTTTCGATAAAAATCATATTCATAGGTGAAGATAGGGCATATCCGAACTCTGCTCATTCATGTATATTTCTTAATATGCGAAATCACCGGGAAAATGTCAAGCGAGCGCAACGCATATTTTGCAGAGTTCTGAGCCTGCCCTTATCGAACGGCGATCCTTTGCTGCGAAAAAGACGGCAGATCGAAAACTGATAGGCTGCAACCTTTCCGGAAGCGGGCAGCCTTTGCCCTCGCCTCTATCCGCCGGTATTTGACCACCCAATGGTGTTGCTTTCGTACACACAATTTTATATTTTGTCTGCAGATGGCGGGTGTCCTTTCTTCGTCGATCAGCTTTTATTGCCTGTATACAAATATTGATGTACCAGGGATAGTTTCAACAGATTTTTGTGTTTACATTATAATCAATACAAACAAACTCGTTTGTTCTTTAAACGGCAACGCATCTGGAAAAAAAGAACCCAAATCAATTCATCCTCAACCATGAAATAGTCAGCGAGGCTGTCCCAGATGGCATGGTTTTGCTGGATTACCTCCGCACGATCAGGCGATTGACCGGCACGAAAGAGGGCTGCCGTGAAGGCGACTGCGGCGCCTGTGCCGTTCTCATCGGAGAATTGAAAAATGACGCCGTCGCATATAAAGTCGTCAACTCGTGCCTTCTGCCGATGGGGCTTGCAGCAGGAAAACATATTGTCACGATTGAAGGGCTCACCGCCGACGCCAATCCAATCCACCGCGCCTTTATCGACGAACATGCCTCTCAATGCGGATTTTGTACGCCGGGAATGATTATCGCTTTGACGGCCTATTTATTATCGGCAGTAAAAATAAAGGCTGAGGAAGCCATCGACGCCTTGGACGGAAATATCTGCCGCTGCACCGGCTACCTTTCGATTAAACGAGCGGTTGCTGCCGTCTGCGCCGATTTGTCGCCCAAGCTCGATTCAAACCGTATCGATGATCTCGTCAAAGCGGCGGTCATTCCTGAGTATTTCAAAACCATGCCGAAACAATTGCGGTCCATTCGGCAGCCGCGAGGTGATCAACATCCAACCGACGCATTGATTGCCGGCGGCACTGATCTTTTTGTACAGCAAGCGGAGACATTAGAGACCGCTGAACTCTATTTTCTCGAAAAGATGCAGCATCCCGTTTGGGAGGAGGACGGCGTCTGCTTTTTAGATGCAGCCGCAACGATAGCAGATTTGAAAGAGTCGGAATTTCTGCAGGAATTGTTTCCCCGCTTAGGCGAAATGATTTCGCTGATCTCATCCACGCCGATACGGAATAAAGCCACTGTCGGCGGCAACCTTGTCAATGCCTCGCCCATCGGCGATTTGTCCATTTTGCTGCTCGCCTTGGATGCTTCCCTTCATTTATCCGGACATGTTCAGGAACGTTGCATCAAATTGCGCGAGTTTTTTGTTGAATATAAAAAGATCAATTTGGCCGCGCACGAAATCATCAAAAGCATCTCTTTCAAAACTCCTGATGAGTCTGTTTTATTCAATTTTGAAAAGGTTTCCAAACGCCGGCATCTGGATATTGCCGGCGTGAACAGCGCGCTGTTGTTACGACCGGAAGATGGATTGATCAAGGAGATTCACATTTCTGCCGGTGGAGTCGCTCCAATTCCACTTTATCTTGCCCAAACATCGGTTTTTCTCACTGACAAGAAAGTTGAGCCGAACACTGTGATGAAGGCGGTTCAAATTGCTGAATCGGAAATTTCGCCCATCAGCGATGTGCGTGGATCAGCTGAATATAAAAGGGCTTTGCTCGGCCGCCTGCTGCAGGCGCATTTTATCGCACTTTTCCCCGATCTGATGCGCGAGGTAATTGTATGAGCATGAATGATCTTCACCTTCATGTCAAAGGCGCCTCGCAGTTCGTCGACGATTTGACAGAACCTCCAGGGTTGCTGCATGGCGTCGTCTTGACCTCTCCAATTGCTCACGGTGAAATAAAGAGCCTGAATTTTGATGCCGCCTTGAAGATTCCGGGAATCGTTGCGATTTTCATCGCAGGTGATATTCCCGGCCAAAACCAGATCGGCAATATCATTCAGGATGAGGTTTTATTGGCCGAGAAACAGCTCGACTTTATCGGCCAGCCGATCGCGCTGGTCGTCGGTTGCACAACCAAGTCAGCCAAGAGAGCGGCAGAACTGATCAGCATGACCTATAAAGAGAAAACTCCGGTGCTGGATGCCCGAGAGGCTTTTCGGAAAAATTTATTGATCTCTCCTCCGCGGACGTTCAACCTCGGCAATATTCAATCCGCCTGGGATTTATGCGATTTCATTTTGGACGGGCAGGTGCACAGCGGCGGGCAGGAGCATGTCTATCTGGAGACGCAAACGGCGCTGGCCATTCCCGGCGAAGACGGCGGCGTAAAAATCTATTCGGCAACTCAATCCGCTTCACTGGTGCAAAAGACGGCCGCGCGGGTTCTGGGGTTGGCGACGAACCGGATTGAAGTTGAAGTTCCACGACTTGGCGGCGCATTCGGCGGCAAAGA
>RPQV01000221.1 GCA_003818595.1 Calditrichota bacterium | reverse complement strand
TCCACATTGAACACGGAATTGGCCTGAGCCGGATCCCAAATGGCGCCAATAGTAAATGGACCTGGACAAAGCGTTTTCACCAGTTCCATCGTCCGATCCATGGGGACCCAACCATAGACTCCTGTGACATTGGGTAAGTGCTCGGTTTCAGTCGTTCCCGCTTTGATGATAAAGGGATTCGCTACTGTTGCAAAGACAATCGGCTTGTCTTTCACCTTGTTAATGGCCGCTTGAGTGCATCCAGTGGATATGGGAATGATCACATCGACGCGTTCACGCACAAACTTGTCGATGATCGTATTCACCGTGGCCAGATCACCCCCGGCATTCTCGAGGTAAATGGTGCAGGTTTCACCGTCGCGATAGCCAAGCCTTTTCAACTCTTCGATCAGGCTGTCGCGGGTAATGTTCAATAACGCATTATCGGTGAGCTGCACGCAGCCTAATTTTAATTGTTTCTGATTTGTTGGTTGTGATTGAAAAAAGAGACGGTATGACAGCAGAGAAACCACAATCACCGCCGCGACTACACCCACAGCTCCAATCACCCGCTTCCGCGCGAGCAAAGCCTTGAAGCCTCTCCCTATTTGTGCAGCCACACGCCGCCCACTGACGGACTTGCTAAATACCAAAGTTAAAAAAACAAAAATCGCCGTCAATAATTTGAGATCAATGGGATTCATGCCCACAAACAGCGCAACGGCAATCATGAGCCTGAATATGATGGCGCCAATAATCACGCTCAGAACACGCACAACCATCGAGCTGCTTTTCAGCACCGACTCACCGATGATAACTGCCGCCAGGCCGATCACCACGGTGCCGATGCCCATGCCGATATCGGCAAATCCCTGATACTGCGCCACAAGCGCTCCGGAAATCCCCACAAAACCATTGGCGAGAGCGACACCAAATATAGTCATCCGCGCCACGTTGATTCCATTGGCAGAGGCCATGGTGGGATTGTTGCCCGTGATCCTCATGGCAATACCGAGATCGGTTTTAAAGAATAACGCCATCGCCAACCAAAAACAAATCATCAGCAGACCGAGCGCCAGGGCTGTCCAAATTTCGGGATGCAGACCCGGATTGATGCCGGCGAGCCATGAAAAGAGCGTTTTCTGATTCAATAAAGGAATGTTGGAACGACCCATGATGTGAAGATTGATGGAGTAAAGGGCGGTCATGACCAGGATTCCGGCCAGCAACCCGTTCACATGAAAACGGGTATGTATAGAGGCAGTGACCATTCCGGCGATTGCACCAACGACAAAAGCAGCGCAGAGTGCCGGCACCGGATTCGCTCCCGCCGCGATCAGCACTGCAGCGGCCGCAGCACCTGCGGTGAAGCTTCCGTCAACGGTGATATCCGGAAAGTCATGGATACGGAAGGTGATGAAAATCCCCATGGTCATGATCGCATAGAGAAAACCAAGATTGACAGCGCCAATCCAGAGTTCCATTTCCTTATCCTTTCAATTCGATGATCCCGAACATCCCATTGCTGAATCGGCTTTGACCGAGAAGATGCTGCACCTTGGTGATGCTGAGTTGGGTCAGTACACGCTCAAGTTCAGAGGAAAATTGGTCAATATTCTTGCTGATCGGACCTTTTTCAAAAATCCCCGCGTGCAGGTGCATACTGGAATCCCGGGAAAAGATTTTCTGCATCTCTGCTGAACAGGCGTTCTTATCACGGCAAATGACGCCGGCGCCCACCACAATGTGGTTTTCATCAGCAGGATCAACCGGGAAATTCATCCATGTCGAAAACAGCGCCGCATTGAAAATATCGTGTCCTTGAACGGGTTTATTTGGCTCTATCGGCGCCTGTCGGAGGTTCATGCCGAATAATCCTTTGCTCTCCGCGATCAGAACCAGACCGAGCAACGCTGTCGATGACGGCAGAGAAATCACCCACTGCCCCAGTTTTTCAAGGGTCATAAAATCCTGCGCCGTCTCAAAGGCGCCCACATAACGATAGCGGCCATTGAAGGAAAAGCCATGGAGAAAACGACACAAGGTGCCTGCATCCTCTCCCGAATAGAGCATGAAATCAACCGCCGGGCGTTTGACAGCGGGATAAAAGTAGAAATTTCTGTTGATGATGAGCGCCTCGCCAAAGAGATGCTGGTATTCTTCATAGTGCTCTCCGACGGTTGCGAGACCAGTGCCGAACGGCAGCTCTGACTGAGCGATGGTGACGACGTCTTTTGCTGAATAATCGGCATGCGCCAGCTTTTCCTGCGAACCGATCATGCGGAGCAAACCCGTTTCGGCATCACTCATTTCCCTGAGTTTAAAGGCCACACCATCCTCGGTAGACGCGCTCAATTCGCCCTCAATCGCCAGTGGAGAGGCAGCGGAAATCTCTTCTTCGGTGGACATGATTCGGAAAAGCTTGTCGAAACCGCTGATTCTGAACACCGTCAAAATGTTAGGAGAAATTCGGTACAAGATGACCTCGCCGCCAACCTGTTTGAGCTGCAGGTGCGCGCCGAAAAAAACCCGCAAACCCGCACTGCTGACAAAGTTGACCTGCTCCAAATTGACGACGAGATTGCGTTTCCCTCCCAGGATGAGTTCGTCGATCTGCTGCTGAACATCGGGGGCGCTCATGCCATCAATACGACCGCTGATGTTTAGCCACGTCAGGCCGAATTTCTCGATAGTGGTACAGGTGGCCATTGTTTTCTCCATGCTTTTAAAAGATCAACTCACGGCTGGAAATTCATTCTCGGCGCATCACCTCGATCTTCACCTCATCCTGCGCTCTGCTGCAGGATGTTTTGCGGCCGTCGTCGACAACGAGTTTGACCAGATAGACACCCGGTTTGCTGAAAGTATGAAATAATCTTGCACCCTCTGCGCGCGTACCATCACCGAAATCCCACGTATAAACCAGACCATCGCCGTCGGCGTCCGAGGATTTTATCGCATCAAAGAGTACGGCGTCGTGAGCACCACCCAAATAGACTTGTCGATCAACGCCGGCATCTGCCACCGGTGGAGAATTGACGATGACACTGATCACCTGATCATCTCCGGCACACGCTGTGCCTGAATCATCCGTCACCCGCAATCTAACCGAATAGCGTCCCGGCTTTTGAAAAGTATGCTTGACCATCTTTTCCGTCGATTTGACGCCATCACCAAAATCCCACGCAGCACTCCACCCCGAACCATCGGGATCAAAGGATTTGCCGGCGTCAAACACCAGCTCCTCACCCGGACAAGCGCGACGATTTTTGCCCGCATCGGCGATCGGTGCACGATTGATATAAAGTATTTTTGAGGTGCTGTTGCTGCTGTTATCCAGCTTCAAACCGTCGACCATTATCAGAGTCACTGTATAATGGCCGCTTTTTGCGTATGCATGACTGACGGTCAATCCTTCTCCGATTTGACCATCACCAAAATTCCACGAACAGGTGATGGTTTTGCCCTCCATTTTGGGCGAATCTGCCGCGCTGAAATTGACACTCTCTCCTGGACAGGCAGAAGCAATCGAGGTGATAACCGGCACCGGCGGATCATTGACCGTCACCCAAACCGTATCCGAATCCGCATTGTTTTCAGCCGTGGTATTGTCGGTCACAGTAAGAACGATCGGGCGTCGACCGACCTCGGCAATGCGATGTCGGGTGATGATGCCCGACTTGTACTGCCCTGCACCGCAGTCCCAAATAAACGATACGAGCGCGCCGTCAGGATCTGAAGAAGCTGCGGCGTTGAGCATAAAAACCTGGTTGATGCCCACCAATTGATCTGAACCGGCATCGGCAATGGGGCGATCATTGATGGTGATCAGCTTTTTGGCGACGGACGAATTACAGACCGTGGTCGCGTCGGTGTTAATGGTCAGAGTGACCAAGTAATTGCCGGATTTCTCAAAACGATGGCTGACGATTTTACCTTGATCCACACCACCGTCGCCGAAATCCCACAGATATTCGCTGATTGCCATTCCTTCGCTGGTCGACAATGATCCGTCAAAGGCCACCGGCAGGTTGATCGCCGCCACCTCTGGGCATGAAATTTCTGCCAGAGGAGCATTATAAACCGTCACCAGCATTTCATCGGTATCGGTATTGTCGCACTCTCCCCGAAGATCGCCGGTAATGGTCAGCACCACTCGATAAACTCCGGCTTTCTTGTACGTATGCGTCGGCGTCGCCCCGCCGCCGGTGATGCCGTCGCCAAAATCCCAGAAATAGCTGTTCACCACGCCATCGTAATCTTTCGACGCGGTGCCGTCAAAAATCACCTGCGCATTGGTACACACTTCCTGATCCGCTCCGGCAAAAGCTACCGGAGACTCGATGATGCGGATGGATTTTACCGCCACATCCGTATTGCAGGGCAATCCTGAATCGTCCTGAACCGTGAGCTTGACCTGATAGACGCCGTCCTGCTTGTAGATTTTGGTCGGATTCATTCCTTCTGCCGTGGTTCCATCGCCGAAATCCCAAAGATATTTCAACAAACCATTTTCTGGATCTTTAGAATTACCCGCATTGAATAAAATCACCTCGCCCGAGCAGTGGGTCTCGTTCTCGCCGGCATCAGCAATGGGAGGATTATTGATGGTTACGGTGATCGCCGTAGAGTGGCGCGAATTTTTCAGACCGAGACCATCATCAACCGTCAGAATGACCGGATAACTGCCGCCACGATCAAATTTGTGCATGACGTGCATCCCCTGAGCAAATGGACAACCATCGCCGAAATCCCAGGTAAAGGTTAGAGGATCTCCATCCGGATCGACGGAAGAGGAAGCATCAAAAATCAATGTTTTATCGCAACAGAAAATATTTTCACCGGCATTCGCAATCGGCGCACTGTTGATTCGAACCTCAACGGTGTCGCGCGCCACACTGTTCCCGGTGCCGCTTTGATCCGAAACTGTCAAGATGCCGGTATAAATTCCAGGCTGATCAAAAGAACGGTTCACTTGCGCGGCCGCTGTCGAGGTCTTGCCATCGCTAAATTGCCACTGGAATGTCAGGGCATCGTTGTCCCAGTCATAGGAACTGCTGCCGTCTAAACGAACCGTTTCTCCGGGTGACGTCAAACGATTCGCACCCGCAAGAGCAACGGGTTGAGCATTCACCGTCACAATGGCTTCATCAAAATCAGTCGCCAGAGGCTGACTGGTATTATCCTTGACCGTGAGTTTGGTAGAGTAAACGCCCGATTGCGGGTATTGATGAGAGACGTTCACACCGGATGCAGTGCGGCCGTCACCAAAATCCCACGAATAGTCAACGATCTCACCATCAGGGTCGCGCGAGCCCGCTGCATTAAAAACAATGGGTTGTTCTGTCGCCGCCTTGACATCCGGCCCCGCATCCGCGATCGGTTTTTCATTGATGACCACATTGACAACATCGGAAGCCTGATTGCTTTTGGTCCCCGAGTTATCGGTCACCGTCAATTTGATTTGATATCGACCGGTTTCACTGTAAATATGTTTGGGAGTCAATCCCGTCCCGTTGGCGCCGTCCCCAAAATTCCAGTCATAGCTGATGATTTCGCCATCCTGATCAACAGAGCCGACTGCTGTATAAGCGACCTCGGAAGCTGTAACCAGTTGATCCTCCCCGGCATCAGCCACCGGTGGTTCATTGATGAACACCTGCAGATTGTCGGAACGCTTGTCAGATTCGGTCTGCGAATCATCCTGTACGGTCAAGACAACGGTGAATAATCCGGACTTTTCGTAAACATGAGATGTTTTCCTCCCTTCCCCTCGACTCCCATCGCCAAACTCCCAAAAATAATTGATGAGAGCGCCGTCTTTATCAATCGAACCGCTGCCGTCAAAAAACAATTCTTCTCCGATGGCGCCCTTGGTGTCGTTACCGGCCTGGGCAATAGGCGGATCATTAATCACCACCACCAGTTCATCCCATTGACTGCTGTTACTGACATTGGCGTTGTCAGTCACGGTCAACCGCACCGTATATTTTCCTGGTGCAGCATAAGCATGTTGAACACTTTTGCCCAGACTCTTCTGGGCGTCACCAAAATCCCACTGATAGCTCACCATTTCACCATCACTGTCGCTGCTCTTGTCACCGTTGAATGTCAGAACCTGGCCGACAGCGCCGCGCATATCCTCTCCGGCCTGTGCTATCGGCGGCGCATTAACCCACACGCTGATTTCATCAGCAGCATAATTGCACGGGCTGTCGGAATCGTCCTCCACCCTCAGCACTGTCCGAAAAGTCCAG
>RPQV01000220.1 GCA_003818595.1 Calditrichota bacterium | reverse complement strand
TTTAAACATTTTTTAGAGAATGCCATTGATTTGAATATGATAACGCCTGATGAGTCATCGTCAGAGCCGCACAGCAGTAATGCAGGTCCAGGGAACACTCATTCTCCATCCACCTTGAGAAGCAGCGATTCGATTCATCTCCTGCTCAACATCATGCAGAATATTCTCAGACAATTCTTCCGGCAACAGCGCCCTCCAACTCGGCATAAATGCAAGTCGGATGAGATGATGATTCAACATCGCACTGCCATTGGAAAAATGATAATCAAAACTGCTGGTTTGAATTCTATCAAGTTGAAATCCGGCATGAGCGAGCAATTGCCGGAGATGGTCAAGCGGTTTTCGCTTTTCGTAGATATGATCAAAAACCCTGCCGATCATATTGCGATGACCGTGTTTTTCGAGTGAGTTAATCAAAATCGCGTAAAATTCATGAAAAGTTTCCGACATATTGGCTGTTATAACCAGCAGAGCGCCCGATTTGGCAACGCGACCAACTTCAGTCCACGCCTTTATTTCATCCTGCACATTATTCATGCCATTGTTGGAGATGACCACATCAAAAAAATGATCGGCAAACGGCAAAGACTCGGCTGCTGCCTGTTCGACTGTCACCTGCGTCAAGCCCCATGCAGCAGCTTTTTCCCGCGCCCGCTTGACGGCTGCAGGCCAAAGATCGATGCCAAAACATTGGCTTGTAGAACCCATCCGAGCTGCCAATTCTATGAGGGGGAATCCTGCGCCGCAACCCACATCAAGCAGTCTCGAGTGCGGCAAAACTTTGATATTCTCCAGCAGCTGCAATCCGAACGGTGCTGACCAAAACGGGAGGTCGTCAACCAGAGAAACCAACTGCTCATCCGTAAGTTCTGGCTCTTTCAATAAATAGTCAGGTTTCATCAAGAGGATCGATAAATGTTGGATAAATTCAGCCTCAATCTACTTGTCTTTCTCCTCCAGACGGCTGATTGAGGCGTACTAAGCACAAATCTATTACTTTTTCCTTTCGTTCACCCGGCGATGACGTAATTACGCAGTACACCCAATCCTTCAATTTTCGCCTGTATCAAATCACCAGGAACAATAGGGCCCACGCCCTCCGGCGTGCCCGTACAAATAATATCCCCGGGTTGCAAGGTAACATAGTGGCTGATGAAACTGATGATTTCGGGAATTTTGAACACCATCTGAGCAGTCGAGGACTTTTGCCGCAGCTCATCATTCACTGTCAATTCCATGGTCAGTGAATGAGCATCAGCAACGGCATCAGCAGGAACTAAAAAGGGGCCAATGGGCAAAAATGTATCAATACCTTTGCTGAGCGTCCACGGTTGACCTTTTTCCTTTGCCTCTTTCTGCAGGGCGCGGGCACTGACATCATTGGCAATGGTATAACCGGCAACTACATCCATCGCCTCATCAATGGCGATCTCTTTACAAGTTCTGCCAATGACAATCGCCAGTTCAATTTCATGATCCACCCGACCAATTCCCCCTGGAATACATATATTCCCTTCATGAGGCAGCAGTGCCGAGGGCAATTTGGCAAAAAACATGGGTTGATCGGGAACGCTGCTTTGAAATTCTTTAGCATGTTCTGCATAGTTGCGTCCCAGACACAGTATTTTCGAAGGGCGCTGAATCGGGACATCAAAATTAATTTCACCCCGAATGAGCAAATCATCGAGTCCGCGGACCTGCTTCACTTCCTCAACCACCTCATCAATTGCCTGACGGGAAAAATTTTCCATCTCGATCATGATTTGGATAAAATATAAATCAGGGGTGCGCGGAGAGCTTTTAAGCTCTTTAAATATAGACCAGATTCGAGTGAAATCATATTTTAATTTTTCATAAACCAAACCGATACGGGGCTCCCCTTTGGGGGTCGAATAGGCAAACATTCGCATAGATTGTCCTCGCTCAAAATTTTATTCCAATTATATCAAACTCAGATCAAAAAAACAAGAACATCCTGATTCACAAAAATAAAAATATTAACGGGCCATGAGGCAATCATAAATCACCAATTGATAACTATCTATAATCGGCTGGACATATTTCATTCTTTGCGTGACAATTTTTAATAAGGGGTAAACTTTTCTTGCTTAATTGCGGAAATTTGATTATTATATCGTAATACGATATTTCGTATTACGATATAAATGAGATAAAAGGATCAATTATGGCTGATCATCTAGAACAAAGATTTCTGCTTGCATTCAGCTCCGCCATGCATTCCATTCATAACCTGGCCGCAAAAGTGATGAAACATGACGACATCCCTTTTGCTCAATACCGCTTGTTGATGTTGTTACGCGAAAAAAAACAATTAACCATTACCGACATCAGCAGCATGTTGAGCATTGCTCAAAGCACGGCCAGTGAGCTTGCTGCAAGAGCTGTTGAAAGCGGGCTGATCTCTAAAACTGGTGATGCCGTCGACCGCCGACGAACGTTATTTACGCTCACCCAAAAAGCAGCACTGCTCCTAAACAAGAAAAAACGTCAGATGGTCAATATTTACAGCGCTGTACTCGACCCTCTTTGTGAGCAGGAGCGTGTTGAATTGGTGAATGCGTTTGAAACCATTGCCGCACTGCTGAAACTCAATCATCTCAAATAAGAGGAACACTATGTCCACTCTCGCCGAATTTTTTCAAAAGCTGAAATTTCTTTTGTTATTGGCGCCTTTAATGCTGAGATCACAGACCGCGTTGACCGTCGAAGAGTGCCTGCGGGAAGCATTCAAAAGTAACAATCTTCTGCGGATGGCGGATATAAACATTCAAATTGCGCAGGAAAAAGCAGCCCAAAGCGAGAATCAGCGTATGCCTTCTCTCAATGCCAAGGGAGCATTTTTGCGCTTTGGTAAAATTTCTTCATTCTCAATTCCGATGGGACCCGCCGGAGCCATGCAGGAGTTCAAATTCGGCGCTCTCAATCGGATCAATGGCGATATCAGCATGATGATGCCGCTTATGACATGGGGTCGCATCAATACTCAGATAAAGATGGCGAATCTGAATATCGAGATCAGCCGTCTCGATCGCCGTCAGCGAGCCATCGAGGTCTCTGACCAGGTGTTGAGAGCCGCGTATTCGGTACTCATCAGCCGAGAAGTGATTGCTGCCAATAAAATCCAATGTGATCGAGCTCATAAAAATCTTGAAAGCACTGAAAAGCGATTTTCATCAGGGCATGCCGCAAAGCTGGAAAAATTGCGCGCCGAAGTTCAGGCGACCAATGCCGTCACAATGCTGGATGACGCTGTCAACAGCTACGAAAAAAGTACAATATGGCTTGCCAAAGTCGTCGGACGCGAAGGAGAACAGCTCTCGATTCAAGGGGAACTGATTTTTCGATCGGCCACGGTTGATATTGATTCATTGATTGATCGTGCGTTGGCGCAAAGACTCGATCTACAAATACTGCGTCTGCAGCAAATCCTGCTGGAGAGACAATCAGAGATCACCGAAAAAACTCTGCGGCCATCTTTGACGGGGCTCGCCTCATATTCTGTGCAGAATGGATTTTCCCCGCTTGCTCCCGAAGAATTTGTCGACAATTGGAACATTGGCGTTCAGCTTTCTTTCCCCCTTTTTGACGGAGGAATTACCAGCCATCGAGTTCAGGAAACTCTCCATCAGATCAGTTCATTTCAGCTTCAGGAAAGAGAAATAAAGGAGACCATCAGCGTGCAAATTCGTCAGTCTGCGCTCAGTTTACAACAGGCTGAACAAAAGTACTGGCTTCAACAAAAAAATGGTGATCTTGCGCGTGAAGCCCTGGAAAGCGCAGAACAGCAGTACGCTCAGGGCTTAATCTCATCTCTTGATCTGATAACTGCTGAACAGGCATTGGCTGAAAGTGAATTGATGGTTTTGCGCGCGCTCTATACGCATACAATCGCCAAACTCGACTTGTGTCGGGCAGTAGGTGATTATACACTATATGATTTGATTCCGACTGGCGTCGAATCATCTTACTGATTTAACGGATGAGCAACAAAAATGGAGTTACAAATGCATTGGAAGAACTTTATATTCATTATTGCCGTTATAGGGATGATAAGCTGCAACAAGCCCCAACAGCAAGAGCCGCCGACTCCACAAGCAGAGAGAACAATCCCGGTTCAAGTTGTAAAAGTATCAGAAAAAAAGTTTGCTGAACGAATAAGAGTCAATGGACTGTTGAACCCATTATGGCGTGTGGAGGTGTACAGCACCAGCTCAGGTAAAATCATCGACAAGCAGGTACAGTTGGGAGACCGCGTGTCTCGCGGTCAGGTATTAACCCGTCTGATTCAGGATATACCCGGGCTGGAATTTTCTCCTATCACCGTCGATGCACCGGTTTCCGGCGTCATTGTCGCCGATCAAACAGAAGTCGGAGCACGCATTTCACCTCAGCGTTCCTGTTTTGAAATTGCCAATCTCGACACCTTGACGGTAAACGCCCAATTGATCGAAAGCGATGTTAGTCTGATCAAGAAGAACAGCCCTTGCCGCATCACTGTCCCGGCATTACCCAGTCAACAATTCAAAGGATTCGTGTGGAGAATTGATCCTCAACTTAACAGCCGAACCCGTACTGCGGAGGCGGTCATCCGGCTTGTCAATTCAAGTCAAACACTGCGCCCGGGAATGTCTGCAACATGTGAATTTGAAGTGATGCAGCGCACGGTGCTGACATTACCGCTTGATGCCCTCGTTCAAGTCGGAGCGGGTTACCGCATTGTCAAGATATTGAACGGACGCGCACGCTTTGCCGATATCAACGGTGGTACGATCATGAATAATGATATGGAAGTATTCGGTGACGTGGCATTGAATGATCTGGTCGTGGTTTATGGTCAAAATCTTCTGCAGGATGGTTCAGCGGTAGAAATTCAGCCCTGATGACAGTTAAAGGTATTCTGTTAGGACATTGAAAAAACCGATTGACTGTCGGAAAAAGAAAAATACAGCATGGAAAAAATATGAAAATTACCGAAATCAGTGTGAATCGACCCGTTGGAACCCTATTGATCATCCTCGCCGTGGCTGTATTGGGAATCATCTCGATTCCCAGTATTCCGGTCTCCTTTTGGCCGGAATTTGTAGCTCCTGCGCTGATCGTTGTAGCACCCTATCCCGGCGTGGGACCTGAGGAGATAGAAGAAAGCATCGCCAAACCGTTGGAGGAGCAACTGAGCACCATTGATGGGGTCGAGGAATTAGAGACCGTTTGTTTTGAAGGTGCTTGTCGTGCCATCGTCAGATTTGGCTGGGGTGTCGATTTTAAGGAGGCCAAAAGAGATGTTCAGGAGAAAACGGCGCGTGCCCGCAGCCGATTTCCCCGCCAAGCTCTCGAACCGACCGTCCTGCAGGTGCAGGACTTTATTCCTCCGGGCATCGAGATCGGTTTTTCATCGTCTGATCGGAGTTTGAACCAGCTTCGCGAACTCATCGATGACAAGGTCAAAAACCGCATTTTGCGTTTGGAAAATGTGGCTACAGCGCAAATCGTCGGCGGTCTGGAGGAAGAAGTTGCCGTTTTAATCGATGTCGAAAAGCTGAAACTTTATGGCTTGTCGCTTTCACAGGTTAATATGCAATTGGCTTCCAGCAATGTTGATGTGCCTGCCGGCAAAATTGAATTCAATCAAAAGAATTATTATCTGCGCACTAAAGGCAAATTTAAGAGCCTGGACGATATCCGAGGGCAGATCATCACAGCCGTCAATGGGATACCCATCTTTCTGAATGATATCGCTCAAGTTGAACTGCTCCCTAAAGAGCCCACCTCAATCACCAGGTTGAATGGACGCCAAATCGTTGGACTCGCGGTGCGCGAAAAAAGCGGCGGCAACACGGTGGCGATGGTCAACGAAGTTTTAGCAGAGATGGAGGCCCTCAGACAGATTATACCCGCCGACATACAGATATCAGTGATCCGTAACCAGGCTACCTTTATTCAACAATCCATTCGCAGCGTCGTTAATAACGCTTTGCTCGGCGCCTTGTTGGCCGGCGTGATCATCCTGCTTTTTCTCGGCAATTTACGAAACACCTTGATCATCGCGCTCTCAATCCCGATATCTGTAATTGCCACGTTCATTTTCATCAATCAATTCGGACTCTCCATTAACACAATTTCTTTGGGTGGACTCGCACTTGGAGTGGGCATGATTGTCGACGCATCCATTGTGGTGCTGGAAAATATTTTTCGCCATCTTCAGGAACAGCCCGATCAAGATCGAAAAAAATTGAT
>RPQV01000219.1 GCA_003818595.1 Calditrichota bacterium | reverse complement strand
TCAGGTAAATTTCATGATGCTTTCCAACGCGAGCGCCCTTGGAATCAATAAACTCGTGTACTTTCACAACCGTGGGTCCTTCTTCTGAAAAAGGGCCCACGTGAAGGATTTGCGCGCATTGCCCCTCGGTCAGGGACTCGAACCGTACTCTCGCAACGATGCTGGCGCCTTTCTTCTTGGCCGCTTCGGAAATGGCCGTGTCTATCATTTCCTTGCTGACGAAATCCGGCTGCATAATCATCAGCGTCCACTTCCACGCAGACTTGACTTCAACAGAAAATCGGGACATGTCATCAGCCCACCATAATCCCTCCAAGGGCATAACGCCATAGTCAATTGCAAGGGCTCCCTTTTTCACTGAAAATTTCACGGCATATGATACAGTGTACAAGGCCTCGACAGCTTCGGAAAAGGCCTGAGAAGTATTCGGATCGCCTTCGCCGTCGATCATCAAATAGTTCATGGTGGGAACGTCAACCTGTACCACCTCTTTGGGTGATGGTTGATAGAGGTGCTTCAGCTCCTTCTTCAAGTCGATTTTCTTCAAATGATTTCTCCTTATTGTTTGCAATATTCTAACAATTTTTGTTGCGCTTAACGCTTTTGCACATGCCCATAACTACGAACTCACAAGCTGTCATTCAAGGATTCCCAACCGGATTTGATTAACTCCGGGCAGTTCTTCAATCCATAATTTAAACATTTGTAATAGACCTTGGGAATCTCTGACTTTTTCATCTCTTTGGGATCATAATAGATATCGGCGCCGACTGTTTCGAATATATATTTTTTGAATATATTTTCGAGCTCTGCCTGCAGCAAACCTTTTATTTCAACAACGCGCACATCGTAGCCGAGATTTCTCAGTTTTTCGCGCAGCGGTTGATTGACATATCCGCTGCATATTTCAACCCGATGTGTATTCGGAGTTGCGTCAAACTTGATCATGAGATTGATGGCCAGTTCGGCGTATTTTTTTAGATACTTTTTGCCAGCAAACTGTTTGTCGCCCTCTCTTTGAAAATACTCAATAGGGACCACATCAGTCAACACCTTTTCTTCATCCGAGACGCCGACCATGACGCCGCACAGGGGAAATCCCCAGCCCGCATCATCGATCCTTAATAGCAGGCGATTCGGAGGGATGAAACGATCATATTGCATCTCCACCAAATGTTTCAAAACGAGGAAATCCACACAGACTATGCTGTGGCCATTCTTTTTGGCACTGAATGTGTATATTTTGACGTTCCATTTGGGACTAATGCCTTTTTCTTCGACGCCCCGATAAGACGCGATGAGAAAGCGATTATTTTCATTCCTCGATTTAATATAGCCTTGCCTCTCAGCCAGAAGGAGACGATCAAAGATGAATTTAATTGCCGAGGACGAAAAGATTTTATTTGAGAAATTGATTTTCATATGTTGTGCGTGACATGAGCTTAATCGGGAGTGTTTGACATTCGTATAAACCAATTCAATGCTTCGGCTATTTCAACGACCTTTCGGCAATCAACAATTTCAAGGTTGTCTTTAGCAGTATGAGTGATTTCCTGGCTGTCCATGTGCTCCAAAAACCATTGCGATGATACAGCCATGGCCGGACATCCGTGCTGAACGAAAATGCTATGGTCTCCTTGAGGCCATTGAATACCCTCTGTGATGCCGTCAAATTTAGCCAACAGGTCATCGCACGTCGCTTTCATGGCTTGAGGGATATCGAAAAACGAAAATGCGGTTTTGCCTTCTTTGTATCCGGCACCATCGATGTTAATATTCAGCATAATGTTCTCAAAATGTTCTTGATTCTTCCTGATATAATCCATTTGGCCGGGTACTGCATAATAATCTTCACCGTTGAACGCCACAATTTCAACTATTCTGTCACCATTATACTCTGCGAGTAATTCAGCCAGAAGTAATAGAATTGCGACTCCTGTTGCATTGTCAATCGCTCCCGGTGTGCCTTTTTTCGCGTCAATATGGGCTGTAACGACGATGCGTTGCCTCCTGTCTTTCCTTTTCCGCGCAATGATATTGTAGGCTTTAGCGGGAATCCGAGTGGATCGAGATTCCAAAAACGCAGATTTTCCGATGCAGGATAAGAGGTTCCTGCCTTCCTCCTCAGTAGTGTAGACAGACGGAATATCAAAATCGCCGTCCTCAATCAACGGAAAAGGATAGACGCCTCCTGCCAAGGCTGCATTTCTGCCGGTTGCGGATATGATTGCCGCCGGCTGCTTTTGTTCAAGAAGAGCGATGACCTGTTGATGCTCTTCCGGGTTATAGAATACAAAGTTTTTGGGCATCAGCTGTTCTTTAGCAAGTTCACCATGCAAAAGAAGAATTTTGCCGGTTATCTCCTGACGCTCGAGTTCACCAAGACTCGAAACACTTATTAATGGGGCTTGGACCGAGCATCCGAGAGAGTAGGGACTCGCCAATACCTTAAAACTCTGATCCGCGACCCGCAGCGTTGCCCCACCGCTTTCCCAATCCATCACCTCCAATTCAGTCATCTCTGTCTGCCAACCCAAGGAGGATAACTCATTTTCAAAAAAGCGTGTTGCCCGTCTGTTGCCCCGACTGCCGACGCTTCGTTCTGGAATTTCTTCGCACAGCATTTTCAAATAAGACACGCATTTCTGATAGAGTTTGTCTTTATCCATCCTGTTTTCTCCTATTACGCAACGTTATTGTGTATCGCCTGATGGACGAGGATCGGCAGAACCAAACGATTGGCCTTTTTTCCCCTGCAGATTCAAGGATCGACCCAGAGCCACAGCGCTCTTGCGGACGTTAAGGATATCTGCTTGCAGATCGGAGAAGAAATGAATCCTTTTCTTCCCTTTGTATTTTAATCCAGAATAGTCTCTCATCACCTGGAAGTTTGGACTGGGATAGTGCAGGGCTTGGTACAGTGACCGGATATCAATCTGGTTCTCCCGTAAGAATGTCTTCAGGAGTTCGGGCATTGCGTATTCGCACGTGAACTTGCGGAAGAATCCATTTAACACGCTCTCATTTGGGAACAATTGGCAGAATCGGCTGCTCAAATCCGATGCATTTTTTTGATTTACACGGAACTCGATGTTTAGTATGCCCATAGTCTTAATCCAATGATGCCCCAGTAGCTAAAAAAGATCGTCATTGCAACACAGGAGAGAGAAACAACTAAAGCGTAAGCACGAGCGAATGTTATTACTGACTTTCGGAAGCTTCTTATGGCAAGGAACAGACTATAGAACGAAAGCGCTGCAAACAATAGAGTGGCGGTAAAAAATTGAATATTGGCAAACGTTCTTTGTCCAAAATCAAACAATGACTGGTTTGAAATTGCTGCAAATCCGTAGAGAAGAATAAGGACTGCCAGCAAAGGGACTACTCTCAATCGCAGGTACTTGGAACAATTTTTCTTTTTTGTTATCCGCTTATAAAGATCAATCGGTATCCATATTATGGCATACGGAATGGTTGAAAGCATGAGAATCCAGGCTAAAAGAAAAACAGCAATGTAGAACCATGGTTTCCAGGCAGGATTCTTTTCATAATAACGCTCGCCATCGAAATAGGCCCGATGCTCCTCGGGTGTTTGAAAGAAGATTTTGCCGGCATCGGGTTCGGAGGACAACCGGAACATTTGTTCTGTCACCGGAATAAGGACAACCTTATCTCCTCCAATAAAATTTTTCCGATGTAACGATGGCAATGCCGGCGCCAGGGATTCGATTCTTGATCAGCAAACTGTCTATGGCGCAGACTAAAAAAACTATTAATATCCATGAGGTTTGAAAGTTTAGACATCACATCGTTCGGATTAAGCTGCAATCCAAATATATTGTCTAGAGTCCATTCATTCTTTTTGGTGTTGTAAACGACACACATTTCTTCGGTGTTTTCTGACATGAAAGGGAGGATTATATTATCATTATTCACAGGTGAGAATATTAAATTGACTTCTTGGCAGGTGCAACCCTTTCGCACACAATACAAGTCTTCGATTTTTAGTTTTAAGCCATCGATATCTAACGTAATAACAGGAGTAAAAGGCAAGATACCGTTGTACGAAACTAATAAAGCCTCTTCTTCGATTTCATCCATTGGAAAAGGAATATCTAAGGAACCTAAATCGGCTTGATCTGTATACGCTATTTTCTTATCGAGGAATAATCTTGCAAGGAATTGCCAATCGTCATTTGTGAGATCATTGACTATTTGACGGGATAAATGCTCATCGACACTCTTCGTATGAAGTTTGGCTGCCTCCTTGGCCTTAACATTAAGGCTTACCCGTACTTCTGGTGCTAATAGTTGATCGTTCCGGTTATCAGATATAAAGTCAATATTGCAGCAAGTGCAAAGCGGATTGCTGCACACTGAATATCTCCCTTTAAAAGTCATCGCATTATCATTAAGGAGATATTGGATAGTATCTTTTTCACCAACACTTAACATACAGTGATTCTTCTTTTCTTACGTTTTACTCTCTAACCAAATTTTCCCGCTAAATGAATATCGCTCCTCGGGGTGCTCATCCGTACCAGCTCATCTTTATACTGCTCAACTGAAAACACGTGCTAATTGCTCAAAGAATTTGATTCGTCAATCGATTAACACTCACGGCGCCGGGAATCAGTCAAGAATTTAAAGCAAACAAAAGTATTTACTTCTTTCAGTAATGTTGAACGCTTATTCGTTATACGGCCTCGGTGAACCATCTTGCGAAGCGCCTTCGGCTTGCAGCTTACCGCTTCCTGGCGACCATCCAATGAACCGCTTTCTTGCGGTCCCATATCTCTGATTCAGCAATCTTGAAGCCCGTACCCGCAATGGCTTCTTCGAGCTCCAGAGCAGTAAGGCTCATAATCGGCGGCGCGATGTTCACCTTTTGGGCCACACCAACGAACAACTTGAACAGGAAGCTGCTTTCGCTGAGACACGGTGTTTGCGAGATAAGCAACCCGCCCGTTGGCAAGAGCTCGTTGACCCGGCACAAAACGGAGCGGATTCCTTCGACCAAGTGCAGGACACTGAAGGCAAGCACCGCGGTATAGCCGTGTGCATCCAGCGATCGATCGAAAACATCGGCCGCGTCAAAGGTTACATTGTCGATTGAACGGTCACTCGTTTTCTTCGTTGCCAGGGCGATCATATTGGTCGATATGTCGATTCCATGGATGCGCTGTACGTAGGGTGCGATATCAAGACTGTACTCACCCGATGCACAGCCAATATCCAATACGACATCTGAGGTCGAAAGCAGCGATTTCGCGCTCGCGATTGTGCGGTCGTAAACGGCATCGTGTTTCCGAATGGCGTCGTCGTATTTCTTGGCCCGCTTGTCCCAAAAATCCGTTATCACCGCTTCGACTCCTTAACACTATCGAAAGCTTTATTCATATGAAATTTACCTCAGAGGAGAAAAGATCGAGATTGAATTATAGCCATTCAACACGTTAACGAGATCATCCAAAGTTCGTCCTCCCATGTCCATTCTCCGTTATTTTTATTTCCAATGCCTTTGATAAAAGATAACATAGAACCGTCACATGACCATTCTGGACTATAATGAATTAAAAAGGAATCTCCTGCTGTCAGCTTGAGTTTACTTGAACCATCTGGATTCATAATCCATGTATCATTCATGCTTCCACTTGGGCCCGCTTGGAATGCTATCTTTTCACCAATTGGAGACCATTTTGGATATGTTGAGGAAAATTCGAGTTCAGATGTTAAATTCATTTTGTCAGATCCATCAATGTCAATTTTGAAAATATCAATACCGGCATCTCCTTGCCCAGCTAAAACAAGATACTGACCATCCGGAGAAATGTCGAATTCAACACCTTCACATATTTCTGTCAAATTTTTACCATTGTCATCGATTTTCCAAATTCTGTTTGGGTCGATTGTGGAGAAGAATAAAGTCCCAGTCGATTTTTGATCAGGACTTGTAAGGTTTGTCTTGTCATCACAGCATAGAAAGAGCAATAGACATTGGAAAACAACTAATGCATACTTTTGCATCGCTAAATCCTTTCTGTGCAGCAGCAGCATTTTATTTATCTGCTTGAACGAAAAGTTTGATGTGATTATTTTAAAATAGCCGGAAATCTTTACAAAGTCAAGAGCGGAAAGTCGGAAGGTCTGAAGGTCGGAAGGTCTGAGGGTCGTAAGGTTGGAGGGTGAAGGCGATTGAATTTTGGGAGGGGAGTGGCTGTTTGAGGTCTGAACACGATTGAAGGGTTGACAGGATGAAC
>RPQV01000218.1 GCA_003818595.1 Calditrichota bacterium | reverse complement strand
GCTGCCCTATGCGGATCAACCAACGCTGGAATCGCTGGATCAAATTTACGTGACCTCCCTCAGCGGCGCATCGATTCCGTTACGGAGTCTGGCGACGTGGGAATTCGAGGCGTCGCCGTTGATCATTGATCATTATAACCGGGTTCGATCCAGCGCCATCACAGCGGACGTTCAAAGCGGCTATTCGGTTAACCGGGTCACTAAAAAGATCATCGCCCGATTGAACGACATCAAATTTCCCCGGGGATACCGATTCGTCGTCGGCGGAGAACTTGAATCGCAGGAAGAATCATTCGCCGGGATGACCCAGTCCATTCTGGTGGCGCTATTAGGAGTTCTGGCGGTACTGGTGCTTCAGTTCAGGTCGTTTTCGCAATCGTTGATTATCTTCAGTGCGATACCCTTGTCGATGATCGGCGTGACGCCGACCCTGCTGTTGACCGGCAACACATTTTCCTTCACCGCTTTTGTTGGTCTGACCAGTCTGGTGGGCATCGTGGTCAACAACGCGATTATCCTGGTCGACTATACCAATCAGCTTCGGCGTCAGGATATGGAACTGGATGAAGCGCTTCTGGAATCATGCCGCACTCGCTTCATCCCCATATTTTTAACCACCGCCACCACGATTGGCGGCCTGCTGCCGTTGGCATTGGGAGGCGGCACGCTGTGGGCGCCGATGGCATGGACCATCATCGGCGGGCTGACTGTGTCGACCTTGTTGACGCTTTTTGTGGTTCCGGCGCTTTACAAGCTGTACACTCCGCGAAAAAGTGAATTGATCTAGATTGAGTGCTGGAGGCCGAAACGGTCGATCGCGTGCAGGCCGGAGAACACCACCAGGCCGAGGATGCCGGCGATGTGCCATAGTGAATTGGGCCCCATGCTTTCATAAATCCAAGTGCCGATGATGGGTGACACCACCATGGCGATGGAAAAGGTAAAACTGTACATCCCCATATAGGCGCCCCGATTTTTATCGCCGGCGCGATTGGCGATAAAGGCGATCATCAGCGGAAAGCAGAGCATTTCTCCAATGGTCCAGATGATCACGGTCAATGCAATCCATGCGTACGATGAGAAGAAAGGCAAAAGCGATTGGCCGCCGCAGATCAATAAGGAGCCCAGGGCGATGATGCGCACCGGCTTTGCTCGTTCGAGTCGATGGACCAGCGGCATTTCGATGAGGACGATCAGCAGGCCGTTAATCGCCAGCAACGGGCCGATTTGGTTTTCGGCGAGATGATAGATTTCGCGCAGATAGAGCGGCCAAACGTTGAATATCTGATAGAAAAGCATGCCGATCAACAGCATAAACAACAAAACAGAAGCGTAAACCGCATCGCGCCAGGGTGATCTGGTTTTGATCTCCTCGGGCTGCTCATCCGTGAATACCGCAGTTTTGCGGCGATGGAGAAAATAGAGATAAAAGCCGGCTAGGGCGCTGGTTATTCCATCCACCCAAAATAGATAGTGATAATTCACGTGGGCTAAAAATCCGCCGACGACCGGTCCGACAGAGAATCCGAGGTTGATCGCCAGCCGATTGAGCGCGTATGATCGGGCGCGTTTTTCCGGCGGACTGACTTCTGCGATGGCGGTGGAATTCGCCGGACGAAAGGCCTCGGTGGTCAGCGCCAGCAGAAAAATGACAATGGCGATTGAATGCAGATTTTTCAGGTAACCTAAAATGATGAACAGGACGGCGGCTGTAAACAGGCTGGATAACTGAACGCGATGGGGGGTGATTTTGTCTGCAAGCCATCCTCCGGCCAACGTTCCGAAAACGGCGCCGATACCGTAAATGCTGATGATTCTGCCGGCCGCAGTGGGAGACAAGCCGATTTTTTCTGTGAGGTAGAGCATTAAATAGACAATGACCATCGTGCCGGCGCGGTTGATGAGCGTGGCGATTGACAATTCCCACACTGGGCGGGGCAAGCCGCGGTAGGCATTTTTATAGATGGTAAAGAGTCGATTCATAAATTGAGGGGGAGCAATTCTTCCGCTATTGGGACAGGAGTTTAAATCTCCTGATATCACCCATGTCCGGTCATGTCAGGAGATTCTGATCATATCAATTCATCTTCTTTTTCGGATTTGGCCGTAGACGATCAAAATAATCAGCGCGCCCACGATAGACCCGATAATGCCTGGACCCTCGCCGTATTTGTAAAAGTTGAGCATGTTACCCAGGAATCCCGCCACAAAAGAGCCGGCGATGCCCAGAAGAATGGTCATGATAATGCTCAGATTTTGTTTTCCCGGCAGGATGAAGCGCGCCACGGCGCCGGCGAATAGTCCTATCAGAATCATGGTTAATAATCCCATCGTTTTCTCCTTTCTTGAATGAGTGGTTGCCTGGAATACATTTCAACGTGATGATTCAATTCTCACCATTTTAAAATATAGGATTTTTTTGATTAATCACAATAGATTATCATGTTGAGATGAGGAGGGAGGAAGGTGTGAAAGTCTGAAAGTCTGAAGGTCTGAAGGTCGAAGGTCTGAAGGTCGAAGGTCTGAAGGTCGAAGGTCTGAAGGTCGAACGGCGGAGGGAATAAGATAAGTTTGGATGAGATATTGGTCATAGTTTTCTGCCGATAGGACTTCCAAGTC
Organism: Calditrichota bacterium; assembly: GCA_003818595.1. Lineage (GTDB taxonomy): Bacteria > Zhuqueibacterota > Zhuqueibacteria > Residuimicrobiales > Krinioviventaceae > Fontimicrobium. The sequence goes on along the minus strand of RPQV01000218.1, from coordinate 3,666 downwards.
CTCTTCACCGGCTAGCATGCTGATATTATGGTGACTGGTGATCTTTGTTATCAAGCCCAAATGTTCACAGAAATTCACAATGTTAAGCATGCTAAAGCGCAAGCTTCTCGATTCGAAACGATCCTTCAGATGATGCAATATTGTTGTAGGTCATTGCCGAATCATTCGGCGCGACCAGTCTGGTTAATATCGCAAAATTTTCGACTGGCGTTGCCATCGCCATGATAAGCTGGCTGGCTGCTGCAATGACGGGAGCTCTGCTTAATGCTGTTTCTTTCAGCTTTAATTTTTCAGCAATTGCTTGACGCCCTGGTTTGAATAGAATTTAACAAGTACAAACAAACTCAGTAGCTCAAACGGGACATCGATCATAGCCTGGCTGATTTGGTACTCCTTGAGATAAACCGAGGTGAAATCAATAATGACGGCAAGAATATTTGCGCAGGCAATTATGAGTGCAAATCCGCGTCTTTCCAATGGTTTGATGGCGACCAGTATGTACATCAATGAATAAGGAATTATGCTGCCTCCGGCACCCCGCAGCATCCCCAGTATTCTGCCGGATGGTTCGCCGGCGGCTCTGGTTAAAAACTGCGGAAATAGAATCAGTGCTAAACCCATAGTGAAAAAATAGAATGCCATGAAATACATAACAATGCGCAAAGACCATAACGCCGATTTGGTAATATTGCTATTTGAATATCTCATAAACGATATCAGGTTTTAAAAGTTGATCAATTTAATTTCAACGGTCATACTATCCGCGTTGAACAGGAACTTGGCTTTATCATAGCTCGGGGCGCCCAAAAAAATAGAAGGGTTATTGGAAAAGCCGAAACCTTCTGTAGGAATTCCCAGTTTAGTATCTACTTGGTCATCTTGATCCTCATCGTGAAATACCTTGATTGCATAATATCCATATTGAATATCGGCAAGTGACCAAATAATTTTGTCGTTATCCGCTTTGACTGTTATCCCCTTAAATTTCTCTTCTTTCCCATTAAAACTGGTTTCAGAATTAAACAGTCCTATTTTTATGTCTCCGGAGCTATTTTGAATTCCTGTAATTTGAACCGTCAAGTTCCCGGCTTGGGGGGTGCTTTGATTTTGTGCAATCACAAAATTTGCCGTAACAAGAAGAGCGAGGATTAAAAGGAATAGTTTATTCATATTTTCTCCAATTAATACGACTTGCGGTTTCTTTGCCTGTTGCTGCGGTTCTCCTGCAGCGGCATAGTGGGTGTTCTCTTTATCTTCTTGCCTTGAGTCCCAGTAGTTCTTCCATCGGATCAAAATCGCGATCGTTATGCAGCAACTCAAAACCATTCTTAATATAGAAAGTGGCAATCATTAATTTTGCTCTTATCCCGTTTTGTACATGAATATGGCAATTCTCCCATGAATCACCCTCCTTTAGCAGAGTTTTATTTGACTGCATGAAGGATTTTACTTGATGCTGTTAAGGTTTTTAGTGGTCTCCGAAATGCTGAAAATTTCTTAAACTCACCATCAATTCTCTGTATCAATGTATTACCACTATGATTAATATATTGTTCAACTTCTGCACATGCAACCAGCAGAAGACATGCACTATCATAACCACCTCTAAGTTTATTGCCCAATATATGCGCAACTCTATTTACACTCAATGATTCAATCCTTTTAAGAGTATTCTCAAGATTTTTTTGTGACATATTAATTTCTTGAGAACGATTTGTGATCATTTCTTTCAATAAAATGTATTCATCAGATTGAGTATCAAGACAATAGTGATCAAGAAGTTTTTCTACGACAACTAGTGCGAATCCTTTTGAAATTGCCTGGAGCGTCAATGCTGTAATAATGGCTATATATTTATGTTCTCCACTGAATCCTAAATAATATTTAGGATTAATATTTTCAATAAGATTCTCGATTCCATCCAGCAGAAATTTGCCGACAATTAGTGCTTTGATATCTATTTTTGCCGTAGCTGTCGAAAAAATATTTCGATCATTTTGAGTATTTTCTATCGAATAAGCAAAAGAGTCCCGATTTGTAATATCCTTATTTTTCAGATAATTTCTCATTTTTTCAATTTCTGAAATATAATTCTTGGATATAATATGGTTGATAAAATAGGTTAGATTTTTCAATGTGGGGTTGCTATAAAATGCTGTATTGTACCCAATCGTCAAATAATTTCTATCGTTTGTTTCTTTTGCTATTTTGATTAAATCCAGCCCAAGATATGAACGAATTTGATATTCTTCAGGTATTATTTCAATTCCATCAAAGATTGTTTTCAATACATCCGGCTGACCGGATTTTTCTTTTATACTTTCATAATAATATAGAAAAACTGATGGATGTCGATTCCCGTTATTATAAGCAAACTTTCTGATTTCATCAATCCCTCCTCTTATAAATAGGACGTCAACTAAATGATAGTCATATTTTGGATTGTTGCCGATAAACTCGATCAGTCCATCGATGAATTGATCGAGAGATGGAAGTGGATCACGACTAATTTCTATTATATCGGAGAGGAATAAATCCTGTTCATTAATTAATCTATTATAAACATATTGAAAATCGAGAGTGTCTGCGACTCTTAAATATTGGCATCGAAGATTGATTGTCTTGTGCTCCTTTAAAAAGTCAGCGTCCAGCGTATCTTCAAACGTAAATCCGTATGTGAAATACTCATCATCATAGTATTCAGAATTTTCAAAAATGTCAAACATCATTTCGTATGCAGCAGTTGCAGTTTCAATGTCCTGACTGCGAAAAAATAATTTTGCCGTTTCTAAAAAATCAATTGCTTCAGTTACATATTCTTCTTCTGAAAAGTCTATGTCATCATCATCATAATCTTGCCAGTAGGATCTTTCTTCTCGCTCAAAAGCCTGACAGCTTTTTTCCTCATCATAAAATTCACCATTTTGAATTCTTTTTTCAAATTCCTGAATTGCCTCGATTAATTGTTCGGATGACATATTAATAGAACTTGTCTGCCCATCCGATTTGGAATTTATTTTGCTTTTATTTTTGAGGAGCAATAAAAATGCATTTCTATCATTGCTGTTTTGGGATTCAGCAAAAGTCAGAATAATTTCAATTAAATCATCTTTTGAAAGAGTCGAGATATGATTCGCAACCTCATTTATAAATTTTGCATAGGTAGGATTTTTCATTTTTGTCATTAGTGTTGTCCATATAATATGACTTTTGATTTTTAGGAACAGCGTCTTGGCAATCCTTATATTTGTTTATTGTGGATATACCGGTGATGCGTGATTTTTCTGCCCATTTGCAATTGCCTGTTTGATTATTGGCTCTGCCGAATCAGTGCTAATGCCACGCTCTATGAAGTATTTGGATTGTAGCCATGCTGGTATGTCATCTTGGCGAGACTCCTATCCAGCCGGTTATTGTCAAAATCTCATCGGCTGTCTTGTGATTGTTTTCCATCTCGATGGATCAGCCTTCCTGATGTCGCTCAGGTATATTTCATGATGCTTTCCAATGCGAGCGCCTCTGGAATCAATGAATTCATGTACTTTCGCAACCGTTGCTCCTTCCTCCGAAAAAGGTCCCACATGAAGAATTTGTGCACATTTTCCTTCGGTCAGGGACTCGAACCGCACTCTTGCAACGATGCCGGCGCCTTTCTTCTTGGCCGCT